>JBOGJY010000017.1:0-10443 GCA_050745325.1 Terriglobia bacterium | reverse complement strand
CTCCAGCGCACTGTCTTCCTGCTCGCCATCGCCAAACCTGCCCGCTTGTATATCTCCAGTCCCATCCTGGCGGAGTACAGCGAGGTGCTTGCCCGCCCAGAATTACAGATTCGCAAGGGCCTTCGGCAGCAGTTACTCCAACTCAACAAGAACCATAGCTATACTGTTGCTCCGACACGGCATCTTGAAATCACACCTGATCCTGACGACAATATGTTCCTGGAATGTGCGGATTTTGCCCGAGCAGACTATCTGGTGACCGGCAATCAGAAGCATTTTCCGAAATTCTGGAAGAAAACCAAAATCATAACGCCCCGAGAATTTATTAGCCTTACTGCTCCGCATTTAATGGAATAGCAGAGTCCTGGAGATGGTCCGAGATCAATTTTGCAAAGGTTGTACGCATGGCAACGCTGAAGTAACATTTTCCGCCTCGACCGTCACTGATCCAGTCGTTTCCTGGTCAGGCGAATCACAGCATATCGTTGCTAAATTGGCGAGGGAGGGAGCATGACTACACTGAATCGACGGGATTTCCTTTGCGCATTGGGGGCCGGAGGTGCGATGACTGGAGATCTAATGGGAATCGAGAGTCCATACCCCACATCACCAAAGGTTAAACCGATCTCAGGCAGCTGGTTCGAGTTTCAGCATCATGCCACGGTCGAGGGAGTGGATTGGAATCCAGCGTTAGCCTACTTCACTTGCGATCAGTGGGAGCTCAAAATCAAAGAAATCGCCGAGACAGGAATGGAGTATCTCGTGTTGATGGCGACCGCCCTTTATTATCGCTCCTTTTATCGCACGCCCATATTTCCCGCGTGGAGATTGGCGTGTGACGACACGATAGAAGTGGTTCTCTCAGCGGCAGACAAATGCGGTATCAAGTTCTTCATCGGCGGCGGCTTCTATGGGGCGTGGAACAGCCCCGGCATTGTGGCGGATCCCGTGGCTGCCAAGAAACGCCTGCAGGCAATTGAGGAGATCGCCAGACTTTACAGTCATCACAAGAGCTTCTACGGATGGTACTGGCCGAATGAGGCCTTCATTGATCGGCATTTCTCCAACGAATTCATTAATTATGTGAATGTGTGTTCACGCCTCGCGCGTCAGCTGACTCCGCGGACGCAAATCATCATAGCGCCGTATGGGACTCGTGTAGCCGTGCCGGACGACGATTATGTCCGCCAACTCGAGTCCTTGGATGTGGACATCATTGCATATCAGGATGAGGTCGGCGTCCGCAAGTCAAAGGTGGAGGAAACGTCTGCTTTCTACAAAGGTCTGAGAAAAGCTCACGACCGCGCGCGCAGGGCGGCTCTCTGGGCAGACCTCGAAATCTTCGAGTTTGAAAACGCCGTTTACAAAAGCGCGCTGCTTCCCGCGCGTTTTGAGCGTATTCTCCGCCAGATGGAAGCCGTGTCGCCATGGGTTGATCAGATCCTCGTCTACCAATACCAAGGGATGATGAATCAACCGGGCTCCCGAGCTTTTTGCGGATGCGCCGAGTCCGCAAGGCTATATTCAGAATACGCCGAATGGCTCAAGAACTACCGAAGGGCGGCTAGGAGCGAGCTCTCGATAACAGGCTGAAGTTTTTCTTGCGCGTCACTTATTCCCTTGTTCCGCTCATCCGGCACGTACAACTGTTTCGGCGTGATCTTGCGTATGATGCGTCGAGTCAAACGCATGCTCGAAGGCGAGGGCGGCAGCACCGACTACACCGCCGTGGTATCCGAGCTCCGACGGTATAACCCGCAGTCCGCGATTCTGCCATGGGCGAACGAGCTGCGCCAGTTCGTCAAAGAGAACAGAGATCAGGAGGGGATTGTTCTCGGTCAAGCCGCCTCCCAAAATCAGAGCCTGAGGGTCAAGAAGCGCCACTAATGTAGCGCACCCTCGGGCGAGCTGCTGGCCGAGTATCCGAATCGCTTCGAGGGCCATTTTTTCACCAGCATTGGCGGCGGCGATCACGTGCGCCGCGGATGCGTACGGCTCGCCCGCATAGCGCGTCAATGCCGCGGCATTGACGTAAGGTTCGAGACACCCTCGCATACCGCAGGAGCACGGCACGCCACCGGGTATTAGGGGAATGTGGCCCACTTGGTTGGCGAAATAGTGGGCGCCGCGATTTAGAACTCCGCCCACATAACATCCACATCCTAACCCAGTCCCCAGTGTGAGGCAGACGAAGTTCTCAAGGAATCTTGCGGCTCCAAAATGCTTCTCCCCAATCGCTAATGCGTTGGCATCGTTTTCCGCCGCCACCGGAAGACCGGATGACAGGGCAAGTTCTTCTCCGATCCTGGTCCCAGTCCAGCCGGGCAGGTTGCCGGTCGCGTACACTACACGGCCGGTATTAGGCTCGACCCAGCCTGCCGTGGCTATACCGATTGCTACGGGGTTATAGCCCGCATCCTTGGCCTGCTGCGTCGCGGTCTCCGCAGCGTGTTTTAGATTGTCGAGCACGGCGTGGCCCCCGAACCTCGCGGGCGTTTCCACAACAGACTTAAACAGGAGAGCGCCGTCTGAGCGGACGACGCCGTACTTGGTCTGAGTTCCTCCAAGATCAATCCCAATCGCGCAGACCACCCTGTTGCGACGCAAATACTCGTTTTCAATGGCGACCGCAAAGCTGCGCGCAATATCCGACGGCCGTGTGATGGCTGTACCCACGACGACGGCCAGAACCCCTGCAGCCACCGCCCGTCGCGCCTGCTCGGGCGACGATATCCGGCCTTCCGCTATTACGGGTACACCGCTGGCACGAACCAATTCCTCGATAAAGCTGGGATCGAAATTCTGCGCGTGACGGGTTTCCTCGGTGTAACCGTGAAGTGTGGAGAGGACAAAGTCCGCACCTGCCTCGACCGCGACCAGCGCCTCGCCAACCTCCGCCACATCGGCAAGCACAGGAACACGCAAACGCGTTCGAATTTCACGGACGCGGTTTAATGCTCCTGATTCCTGGCCTCGGCCCGTGCAATCCAGGGCGATCATATCAGCGCCAGCTTCCACCAGTGCCTTGGCTGCTTCGAAGGAGGGGGTGATGAGAGGTTTACCATCAAAATGGCGGATCTTATGAATGCCGATGATGGGTACCCCTGTTTTCTCACGGATGGCGCGAACATCGGCGGGGCCATCCGCACGAATTGCCGCCGCTCCGCCTGCTACTGCCGCCGTTGCGAAGCGCGCCATAAGTTGCGGGTCATGGAAGCAATCGCCTTCCCCGGGCTGACAGGACACTATCAACCGTCCCTGAATGGCTTGAACTACTTCGCTTGGCGTCATTCTGGAAACCTCGCTGAAATGCCGCAGAGAACAATCGCGGAAAGTAAGATCGCAAGCCCTGCTGACATCAATCTCACGGCTGGAGAGGCGGATCTCTTCCATTCTCCGAGAATTACACCCATAAGATTGGCAACGACCAGGCCAACCGCGAGACTCAGAGGCCACCCAACCGAAGGTCCCAGTGCGCCCAGCCGGGGGGTCGCAGCTCCGTAGACAAAAATACTGCCGCCCCACAATAGACCCATGGCGACGCATCGGCCCCAGGACGGCCAGGAATCAGGCGCATGGAGCAATGAAGCCGTGTGATTCCGTCTCATTAGCAGTGCGCAATAAATAATGTTGGGGATAGAGCCAGCACCCAGCATTAACAGCCAAATCAAGTTGGTAGCCGCGAATCGAGTCAAGCCGTGGGCAACGCCCACGTCTGAAATAGGAAGTGCGAGGGCATATCCAATGTTAAAAATACCCGACATCACTCCCGCGGCGACAGCAAAAAAATATCCCGTCAAGGAAGCGCCGGCCTCTGTCTGCTGCTGGCCGTCGCGAATGCGTCCCGCCTTCCCGCAAACCGCCACTCCGGCGAGGAGAGCGATCACGCCTGCAAACAGAGCCAACTCTTTCATCCGAAGATGAACTTCAGCCTTCATGAGCAGAGGAACCAGCGATCCCAGGGCTGAACTTAGGCCAATCACCAGAGTGTTTGCCATCGACACCCCGATGCTGTCGACACTCCTGCCGAAACAGATCGCACCGAAACCCCAGGCAAATCCAAAGAGGAGTGCAGCAAGAACAGCATAACGGGGGGCCTGGGTCAGAACCCTGAGCCATCCTGAGGAACCCGACAAGACCATTGCGGTCGGCATCACCAGGCAAGCGACAACGATGAAGACCATCCAAATGTTTTCCCACCTCCATCGGGGCTCAAGTTTCATGGGCGTCGTAAACAGGCCGTTAAACAAGCCAGACAGTACGGCCAGCGCGATCCCTGTTGTCACCATCCGCGGCTCCTCAAAAACTGGCTCTTCTGCGAAAACCGCGGAGAGCAAGCATCCCTTGGACGCCTCGCCCTCTCCTTGCCTGGTTCGCCGTGTCCTGGGGCTTGGTTATTCATCTGACTTAATCTAGCTCTTTAAGATTCTATAACTTGTCAATTACTTTGCGGCCCGGCTTGCCGCCTCGTTTCCAGCCGTTTCCGTCGTCTCCCGAAGGCCAGTCCAAAAAAAGTTCTTGACAAGAGTACCACCCAGCGAGCACTATGTCTAGCTGAAATGTCTATACAACTAACAGATGGGTCTGGTCAAGAAGATAAAATGGTGGCTGCGCCCGCTCAAAAAATCACGCCATTCTCTTCGATTCGAATCGACAAAGATGCGTCAACGCCCATTTATCTGCAGATTGCGGAGGCCGTCGGTTCCTTGCTTGCCAGCGGAGTCTTGCTTCCGGGGTACGTTCTACCGCCTGAACGAGTGCTATGTGAGCAATTTGGCGTCAGCCGCATGACGTTGCGCCAAGCGATGAGCTTGCTTGACCGCGAGGGCTTAATCGATTCGCGCCGGGGCGTGGGAACGATCGTCAGGCCCAGCCGTCTGCGGAAACACCAGCAGGAGATGCGCAGCTTCAGCGAAGAAATCCGAGAGCGAGGCGGTCATCCGGGGTCACGCCTGATTTCGGTTGAATTGGCCATTCCAGCTCCCGCGGTGCGGGATTTGTTTGAACTCCACGAGAAGCAGAGGATATACGAAATTCAGCGCCTGCGCTTGAACGACGGTGAGCCGTTGGCATTGGAACTTGCGCGTATTCCTGAACGGTTGTGCCCAGGGCTTGAACGTTTCGACCTGGCAAGAAGTTCGCTATACGAAATTCTGGAGCAATCATACGGACTTAGGCCGGAAACTTGTAACGAAGAAATCTCGGCAGAGATCCCGAATTCACAACAGCGGAAACTACTGAGCTTACCGGCACGTACCGCCGTTCTTGTCATCAATCGAAAGACCTATATGGACGACGGGCGCCCTCTTGAAGTCACGCGTTCCGTCTTCCGTGGTGATCGCTACAGCTCCGTCGTGCATTCGGTCCGCAAGAACAAGTCAATCTTGCAAGCGACGAGTTCTTAGAAACGGTGAAAATCATCATCCGCAGCATGCGCGAAGTGGGAGGAGTTGACATGCGCGGATTGGGAGGAGTGGAGATGAATTCACATCGAGGTTGCGAAAGTTCCCGCCTTTTCTGGCACGGAAGACTCAGGAGCGTTCTGGTCGCCCTGGGCGCTTTGTGCGCTTTCTGTGTTCTGCTATCCCTGCCTATGTTCGCCCAGGGGGGCAACGGTAGCGTCACGGGCGTGGTGCGCGACACAAGCGGCGCAGTGGTGCCAGGCGCATTGGTGAGCATAACCAACACGGCGACGGGCGTGAAAACGATGACGAAGACGGACAAGGAAGGCCTGTACACTTTCCCCTACGTTCAGCCAGGCGTTTACAATGTCGCCGTCAGCGCTCCCGGATTCCAGACGATGAAGAAACCTGGAGTGACCGTGAATGTGACGGAGCAGGTGCAGGTAAGCTTCGAATTGAAAGTAGGCAGTGTTAATCAGACTGTTACGGTCACGGGCGCGGCGCCGTTGCTCAATACCGTCGATGATGCGGGAGGGCAAACCATCACCCGGAGGGCCATCAACGATTTGCCGCTTTTGAACCGCTCGGCGCTAGACCTGGCATTCCTCGCGCCGGGAGTCAATCAGCCGGCCGGTTCCACCTATGGGAATCAATCGGTTTCGATGCCTTATATGCAATCGAACGACTTTGTTTCTAATGGAAGCCGCGAGGCGACCTCCAACGTGCTCATTGATGGCGTTTCAGCGGGGGGAGTGAACATTGGGGGTCTGACAACTCGTGTCGCCTATACACCCTCTGTGGATGCGGTCCAGGAGTTCAAGGTACAGCAAACGAATTTCAGCGCCGAATATGGAAACTCAGGCTCGACCATCATCAATCTGATCACACGTTCCGGCACGAACGGTTTCCATGGCAGCGCCTACGATTTCCTGCGCAACAATGACCTCGATTCCCAGGATTACTTCGCCAACCAATACCCGGCACCCCTGAACAAGCTCCCGCATCTGGAGCGGAACGTTTTTGGCGGCACGTTCGGCGGACCCGTACTTATCCCTCACGTTTACAACGGACGGAACAGAACTTTCTTTTTCTTCGACTATGAGGGCACGCGCCAGAGTTCACTGGCAACCGCGAGCGCCGGCGTGCCCAGCGCGGCGGAGAAGGCGGGAGACTTCGGTGAGCTTTGCAACGACGTTAGCGAGCTCGACGGCAAGGGCCCGGGGACGTTCAACTCAAGCGGTGTCTGCTCAGATCCCAACGGCCAACTGTGGGACCCCTACATGGCCTCCTACGACGTGAACCACAATGCCTTGCGTTCAACCTCCATTCCGAACAACAACATCGCTGGGTACACGAGCCTTGCCACGGGAGTTCTGCTACCGGGAGGTGCAGGGCCAGGAAACTTGATCGATCCCGCCGCGAAGAAGTTGATGTCGTATTTCCCGGCACCGAACTATAATCAGGGAGCGCCAAACGAAGGCTATAGCCCATACCTCAACTGGGTCGCCACCGGTGCCACTGGACTGAACAATGACCAGTGGGACTTGAAAATTGATCAGCATTTTGGTAACCGCAGCACGCTGAGCGGGAAATATGCCCAACGAATGACGAATGCGATTAACCTGGACTGCTTCAACAACGTAGCGGATCCCTGCTCGGGGGGGCTCGGGCCTCAATCGGCCCATCTGCTGGCGCTGGACTTCGTACACACTTTCGGCCCGACGACGGTGCTGAATGTTTCCTACGGCTATACGAGCGTCGCGCGCCACCTACAGCCCTCGGCGACCGATCCGGTAACAACGCTGGGCATGCCAAGCTACGTGGACGAATCCGGTTTCAAGGTGCTTCCGTCCGTATTATGGAATTACAGCAACGAAACGGCCGCGGAAGCCGCCAACAATGACAACGCCATTGGGGGACAGCCATGGTCTATCCTGGAGGACAACACGGCATCGCACGACCTGCTTGCTTCGCTCACCCATATACAAGGGCGCAACGAGTTGAACTTCGGCGCCGAATTTCTCATAAACCTCTACAACTTCTCGCAACCCGGCACGCAAAATGGACTGTTTAGCTACGGCCCGGCAGGTACATCGCAGAACTCTGGTATTGCGGGGACGGGCGGGGATAACTTGGCGAGCTTCCTGATCGGAAGCGGGTTTGGCGGTTGGGGGCAGTACGAAATTCCCGCGTGGCTTTACACCCAAAACCACGGCTTTGCTGGCTTCGTGCAGGATGCCTTTCATGCAAGCCGGAAGCTCACGGTCAACGTCGGGCTTCGTTATGATTTGACCATGCCAGAAACGGAAAGGCACAACGAGTTGAGCTGGCTCGATCTCAATGCGGCTTATCCTTCGACTGTCCCCGGGTACCCCGTCCTCCATGGCGGTCTAGCGTTTGCCAGCCCCGGCGAGCGCTCGGCCCTTAACCCTGACTACCGGGACTTTGCGCCGCGCATCGGCTTGGCGTATAGCCTGAACAATAAAACGGTGATCCGCACCGGATACGGAATTTACTATGGCATGTCGCGGGCAGCGGCGAATGCAATGGCGATAACTCCTAACGATCCGGGATTTGATGGGACTACCTCCTGGCCCGGCACGTATAATTTTGCTGGCCTTTTGCCTTGTTGCGGGCTCAGCAACCCCTTCCCGAATGGGATCACGCCCGTCACGGGTAGCTCGTTAGGATTGGCGACCCAGATTGGCAACGCCTCATCAGCGCCCAATGGGTTCGAGCGGACAATGAACGCCACGCCCTATAGCCAGTCCTGGAACTTCGGAACCCAACGCGAGCTTCCGGCAAGTATGCTCCTCAGCGTGGAGTATATCGGCCAAGAGTCAACGCATCAGTACTTTGGAATTGGCGGCAATTACAATCTCAATCATTTAGGCGCACAAGAGCAGAACATGACGCCGGCGCAGATCCAGGCGCTGAACGCTCAAGTCCCCAATCCCTTTTACGGGATCATACCCAATAGCACGCAGACTACATCACAATACCAGCTCGACGTTCCCTATCCTCAATTCAGTGGCGTCGACACCGCCAGTCCACCGTGGGCCAATGCGAACTATCAGGCGTTGCAATTGGGGCTTGAGAAACGCTTTTCGAATGGGCTGCAGTTCCTGGTTACCTATGTGTGGTCGAAATCGCTCGACAATGATTCGAATCCCGGTAACGCTGGTGGATCAGGCCTTGGAAACGCCCCCGCCCCCCTGGATCCCAACAACTTGGAGTTGGCGAGGTCGGTTTCTCAATACAACATCCCGCAGGTCTTCCAGTTTAGCTACGACTATCAACTGCCCTTCGGGCGCGGGAAGCGCTTTGGCGCGCGAATGAATCCGGTGCTCGACGCGATTATCGGAGGATGGCAGACCACCGGCATCTGGCGGTATGACGATGGCCAGCCCATGATCGTCTCAATTTCGACAGCTGTTCCTGGCCTGCCTGGCTATGGTCAGTCACCGGAATTGGTCGGCACGCCACGGGCCAACCCGTCTTCCAAGTGGTTCCTCCCGGCGTCGCAGGGTGGCGGGTACTTTGCCAATCCTCAGGTCTTCCAACAGCCCGCGCCTTACACAATAGGCGACACGCCTCGAACCCTTCCGTGGCTGCGTTATCCTGGCTCGGCGAACGCGGACCTGTCGCTCTTCAAGGAATTTTCCCTGAACAAGGTTCGCGAAGGCATGCACCTCGAACTCCGTACGGAATGGTTCAACGCCTTCAATCACCCGCAATTCGGCAACATCAATACAACCGTCTCGCCGGGCAACAGCGCCTTCGGACAGATTACTGGACCAGACGCAAACTCGCCGCGCGAGATACAGATGGCTCTGAAGCTGTACTTTTAGATGTGTCCACGCAATGCGGTGGCAAGGAGGTTTGTGAGCATTGCACCCTGTTGCTCGTGCTCGGCTAAGGCATTGGCAAATGGCTTGGAGCGCGGCGTTCTGCGCCGCGCTCTTTCTTTTTCATGGAACCCCCGTTGCTGTTGCTCAATCGCCGGCTTCTATCGATCAAAAAGCCGCCTGGGATTTTCAGCAAGGCCGGGTTGCCGATGCTGAGAGCGCGCTCCGATCCGTGTTGCGCGCTCATCCTCGCGACCTCCCAGCATTGAGCCTCATGGCCGTCATTCTTGACTCCCAGCGGAATTATTCCGAAGCTGAAGAATTCTACCGCCGCGCTCTCGAGATCGCGTCGAGGTCTCCCGCTATATTGAACAATCTCGGGAACCACTATCTGGCGACCGGCAATCCCAAGAAAGCAGAAGAAACTTTTCGACGCGTAGTGACCGTTGATCCACATCATGGGAACGCGAACCTTCAACTGGCCGAAATGAGCCTGCAACAGGGGCAGGGCGCGGAAGCTCTTGCCTGTCTCGACCGTCTGAAGGCCGCTGATCAGGACCAGCCCGTGGCGCAACTCCTGAGGGCGCAGGCTTTCGGTCTCATAGGCAAGTGCGGCCAGGCCGTGCAAATGCTTAGCGCGCTCGGAAAGAGAACAGCTCAAGACCCACGCTTCACTTTTTCCATTGGCCTCGCCTATGCCCAATGTCAACATTACGACCAGGCGGAAGAATCGTTCGGCGCAGCCCTGAAAGCCGATCCCACCAACTTCGACGTCCTCTACAACCTGGGGATCGCCGCACACCGTGCAGGACATTTGGAGCAAGCGCAACGGGTTTTTGAGGCTGCTTTGCAGTCGAGGCCGGCAGACGTAGATGCTCTTCGTGCTTATGGTGAACTGTTAATAGAGACCAAGAATTATCTCACGGCTTCTGCTGTCCTATACAGAGCGTCACGCCTAGCGCCGGATCGCCCTGACGTGCTATTGCTTTTGGCTCACGACACTGAGGATCTCGGTTACTACGAGGACGCCGTGAGCGCGTATGAAAAGTACCTGAAATTACACCCCGCCGACGGCGTTGCCCGACGCGAGCATGGCTTTGCGTTGGTCTTCGCCGGCCGGCCCAAGGATGGTCTTCCCGAACTTCAGCAATTCGCGCTTAGACACCCTAAAGACGCGCGAGGCCAGTATGAAC
>JBOGJY010000016.1:0-4790 GCA_050745325.1 Terriglobia bacterium | reverse complement strand
AGGTCGGAAACTTTCGCGTTGTTCTTTGCGGCAAAGCTTTCGGCGGCGCGAGTCGGCTTCCCTTCCTTATCAAAAGCCACTTTTACTGGAGGGCCAACGATTTCTTCCACGCGGTCTGGCTGCTTGCGAAGAAGCGCAGGAACATAGGCCAGGAGACGGCGCGGGGTAGAAGCCGTTTTCACCACCGGCGTGGTGTCTTGCGGAAGCAATCGCGCCTCGCGCAACGCTGCTCTCAGCCGCTCGCCTAAATCGCGCTCCGCCCCTTCCAGAAAGCGCGCCGGAATCTCTTCGCAGCCGATTTCAAACAGCAAAGATGTAGTCTCCGGCGTGCTCACGCGGTCACAACCTTTAGAGTTTGGGTTTTACGGTCCACGTCGATTGCGGCAACACGGCAGGCGAGTTTGCGCACGCGGCCAATCAGGGCCACGCGCTCGGTCACACTCACCGCCCCGCGCGCGTCGAGGATGTTGAACAAGTGGGAACACTTCAAGCAAAGCTCGAAGGCTTTGCGGAGGGGAAACCGATGGCGCGCCGCATCATCCTTGAGGCCGTCGTAACCGGCAAGCACCCGTTGCGCCTCCTGCTCATTTAGGTCAAACATTTGGCGGCAGATTTCGGCTGACGCCTGCTCGAAGTCATAAACCGAAAGCTCAAGTTCTTCTTGAAGTCTGAGCGCGCCGTATTTCTGCCGGTCGTTCCACATCACGTCGTAGACGTTGTTCACGTTCTGCAGGAAGGCCGCTATGCGCTCAAGGCCATAAGTAATCTCAACGCTAATCGGCTCCAGATCGATTCCCCCGGATTGCTGAAAGTAGGTAAACTGAGTGATTTCGAGGCCATCCAGCATCACCTGCCATCCCACGCCCCAGGCGCCAAGCGTGGGCGACTCCCAATTATCCTCTTCGAAGCGTACGTCGTGATCGCGGAGATCAATTCCAAGGCTGGTGAGGCTATCCAGATAGAGGTCCTGGATGTCAATCGGTGGGGGCTTCAGAATTACCTGCATCTGCGTATGCTTGATCAGCCGGTTGGGATTCTCTCCATAGCGGCCGTCCGCCGGCCGGCGCGAAGGCTGCACGTAGGCGACGCGCCAAGGGTCCGGCCCAAGCACGCGAAAGAACGTCTCCGGACACATGGTTCCCGCCCCCACTTCGAGGTCGTAGGGCAGCGCCAGAACACAATTGCGGCTCCCCCAATATTGGTTGAGCCGGATGATCATATCTTGGAAATTCAGGTCGGAGACTGGTAAATTATTCGATGCCATGTGAAAACTTAAACTATTGCTTTATATTTTCAGGATGAGTCAAAGTTCCGGAGTAAACTGCTGTAGCGGCGGCCAGAGGCCACCGCTACAATCGGGCCGCAACCTCAGTTGGCCAGCGCGGGATTCGCCCGGCGGCCGCGCCCGGCCACCCAATAGAGGAACGCGCCGACGATCAATCCAATCGCCGCGATCGGAAGAAACGCCACGGCGTGCATCATAGCGTGCTGGGCGGGAGTGGGGGCGGCCCTATGAGCGTCGCCCATCGTGTCCTGATAGTAGGTTGTGGCGCCCGTCTGCGCCGTAATCAGAATTCCGGCGATCACCAGGATCTGGCACCATGCTGCAAAGGGCACGTACCAGGCGGCCGCGCGCAGGTAGCGCCGGTTGGCGGCAAGACCCTCCCGCACAAAAATAATCACCAAACCCACCAGCAGAACGATGGTGATGCTGGCGAAGAACGACCCAATGCGGATCGGGATGCCGAGCGATTCCACCCAACCCTGCATGAAAAACCGCAAAACGGCAACTATCAAAGCAACTAGCGCCAGAATCAAAACGGCGCGTGAATGAGATTTCATCGTATCACCTCCACGTTCTTTTATGAAAATAGCCGCCGGACCGGCCGCGCTCCTATTTTCATATTTTCATACGGCGGCGACGCCCAAATTATGACGCAATCGATGGATCAAATGTCATGCGCCATCAACTCGCGTGTAATCAGCTTCTTATCTGCACAAATCTCAACCCAGGCTTCAAATATCAACCGCGCCTCTCGCAGCGTCCCCGGCGCGTCCCGCCCTTCCGGCGCACCAAGTTCATTCGGCCCCTTGGGCTCATTCGCCCAACGGTCAAACGGCAGGTGGCGGATTTTCTCCGTCAAGGCAATCATGGCCGCAGAAAGCCGGTGGCCGGTGGAACCGGTCGAATCCATGTGGTCCATTTGGCAATTCGAACACACCACACGCAGCGATTCGCCACCGTAATAAACCGGTTCATCCGTAAGGGTTCTGCCGCACTGCGAGCACTGGTTTAATTCGGGCAGAAAGCCGCCCAGGCGCAGGATCCAGTAGTTGAAATAAAGCAGCGGCTTCTCAATTGACCCGGATGTTTTTAGCCCCCGTAAAACCGCCAAAAGAAGCCGGAAGGCCCGCTCGTTGGTCTCACGCTCAGGAAGCAGCCGCTCCGAAACTTCAGCCATGTATTGCGCCGCAAGCTGAACCCGGTAGTCGCCCTGCATAGAGAAGAACGACTCCAACAGCTCGGCCGAGTTCATCCGCAGCAAGTCCCTATTTTCCCGCTCAAACAGCCAAAGCCGGACATAAGTGAGCGGCTCCAGCACGCCGCCGTACCGGCTCTTCGGTCGCTGCGCTCCCGCCGCAACGGCCCGCAGCCGCCCAAACTGCCTTGAGAAGAGCGATACGATCTTGTCCGCTTCGCCCAGCCGGTAAGTTCTGAGGACAATCGCTTCCGTTTCACGAAGTGGCATTGAAGGCCGTCGAAGGCGCAATGTCGGCGCGCCGACAACCCATAAAGTTAGCACATTCCTCGAAGGCCCGGAAAGAGAAAACCGGGTTCCCAAGTCCCCTGCCTCTCCAGCAGGACGCTGAAGCATAGGCGGGTTGGCCATAGGTAAACATCGTCGCTCAAAATCTGTCATTCTGAGCGCAGCGAAGAATCTGCTTTCCCCGGATGTCCAAACAGATGCTTCGCTCAGCATGACATTATCATTATCCTTTGGTTTCGCTTTCCCGCGCTGACTACAATCTCCATCCGTTTGCTCCCTTCTCATCAAGCCTCAGTGAGCCTCATAAAGAATCGCTTTTCCGCGGCCTGTTGAAATCCCGGCCCGAACGGTGGAAATAAGTTATGTTAACCGTGCGGCTTCCACTACAAAAATTATCAGACGCGCCTGTGGATGGATTTGGCGGAGCCGAAAGCAGCGTACCATGCGGCTCCGATTTCCCGCCCCGCTTCCCCGCTCCGAAGCAGCCTTCGATCGCGGCCCGATCGTCCGCCAGGCAGTGTCTCAGTTTTGGGCCGGAACTGGTGTAGCGCCGTGCTTCAGAGTCTCGTGACAACGCCGGAAAAGGCGCTGTAGCGGCGGCCCCATTCTGGCTTCGGCCGCCGGTTTTTAAATAGTAAAGACCGGCGGCCAGAGGCCGCCGCTACAACCGCAATTGCCACACATACTCTTCAGCCCGGCACAGGCCGCCCTAAAGGGTGGCTCTACTTCTGAAACTGAGAAATCACCGTCCGCCAAATTCGTTTGCCACAACCGAATACAGCGGGTTAGATTAGAACACTCAGTCTGGGAGGAATGCGCTTGGTAAAAACTGACGTGGTGGGGCTAGGTCTCAATGCGGTTGATACTGTCTTAGAGGTACAGTCCTTCCCCGCCCTGGGCGGAAAGGAGCGGGTTCTTTCCGTCTCGCGCCAAGCCGGCGGGCAGGCTGCGACGGCGCTGGTGGCGTGCCGCCGCTTGGGGCTGACGGCGCGCTACATCGGGAAAGTTGGGGATGACGATGCCGGCCGGTTCCAGCTTGAAAGCCTCCGGCGGGAGGGTGTCAACGTCGATCACGCAGGCGTGGTTCCGGGCGCCGCCACACAGTTCGGGGAGATCATCGTGGACAGGACCACGGGCGAGCGGACCGTCTTCTGGGACCGGGACTCGCGCTTGTCCGTGCGGCCGGAGGAAATTACGGCGGAGATGATTTCGGCCGCCCGCGCCCTCCATCTGGATGGGTGTGATGTTGAAGCCGCGCGCGCAGCCGCCCAGACGGCGCGCGAATGCAGCATTCCCGTCTTTGCCGACCTCGATACCGTTTATAGCCAGATCGAGACGCTGTTCCCGCATATCGATTACTTGATCGCCTCAGCAAATTTTCTTCCCGCCGTGACCGGCGAAAAAGATCCCTTCCGCGCGCTGCCCTCCGTGGCCCTGGAATACGGAATGAAGGGGTGCGGTATGACGCTGGGCAAGGATGGCGCGCTCCTCTACTCTGAGGGGCATTTCGTCTATTCCCCCGGCTTTGTGGTTGAAACGGTCGATACGACAGGCGCGGGCGATGTCTTCCACGGCGCGTTCATCTATGGGCTTCTCACCGGTTGGCCCCTGCCCCGCATTCTCAACTTTTCCAACGCTATGGCGGCTCTCAACTGCATGGCGCTCGGCGCTCGCGGAGCCATAAAAACAGCGGCTGAGGCTGAAACGCTCATTCGTACTGGCACGCGGCGTGTGAATCAAGCCTACCGGCATCCGTGTTAATATTCCCCAAGAGTGGCCGCAAGAGGGGCCAGGGAGAAAAACAATGGCATACGCTCTGGTAACGGGAGCCTCAGGCGGCATTGGAGAATGCTTTGCACGGCAGTTGGCTAAGCGCCACCACAACCTGGCGCTGGTAGCGAGGTCCGGCGAAAAACTTAAAGCGTTAGCCGAGGAACTGAGTGCGGCTCATGCGATCAAGGCCGAGACCTTCGCCCTCGATCTTTCCGAGCCCGGCGCCGCCCAAAAGCTAGTGGAGATGCT
>JBOGJY010000015.1:0-10313 GCA_050745325.1 Terriglobia bacterium | reverse complement strand
TCTTGAGCGGCGGCGAATTACCGGCGGCGGTCCTGATGGAAACGGTTGCGCGCCTCTTGCCAGACGTGCTAGGCAATGAGGAGTCGAAGCGGTCGGAATCGTTCGCGGCGCCGGACGAGGCGGAGGGGGATCCCGGCGGCGCGGGGCTGCTCGATTTTCCGCAGTACACGCGCCCGGCGGAATTTCGCGGGCTGAAAACGCCGGAGGTTCTGCTATCCGGCAACCACCGGGACATCCGCGCCTGGCGCCGCCGCCAAGCCTTGCTGAAAACCAGCCGGACGCGGCCAGATTTGATCGGAAAGGCGGCCGTGAGCAAGGCAGAGCTTCGCGCCGCGCTTCAAGAAGCCGCGTTTCAAGAAGACAGTGCGGAAACGCCGGTGTCCCCACCGGCGGCCAGGGGCTGAGGCGCGCGCCACAAAGTGCTACGAACAATTAGTTACGGCCAGCGGTTCTTTTGACCGCGGATTTTGAAGAGATCAGAAAGGATTGGTCCCATGTTACTCGTAGAGAAAATCGAGCAGGAGCAAATACGCAAAGATCATCCCGCGTTCAGCGCCGGTGATGCGGTGAGGGTGCACGTGAAAATCAAGGAAGGGGATAAGGAACGCATCCAGGCGTTCGAAGGTACCGTCATCCGCATTCGCCGCGGTGGCGTGAACGCCACGTTCACCGTCCGCAAGATTTCGTTCGGGCAGGGGGTTGAGCGCATTTTCCCGCTGCATTCACCGGTGATTGATAAGATCGAGGTCGTGCGCTCGGGCCGTGTGCGGCGCGCTAAACTCTATTACCTGCGCAACCTGCGGGGCCGCGCTGCCCGCATCCGCGAAGCCCGGACGGAAAAACACTAAGGTTCCAGGTGTTAGTGGTCCGTGGTCAGGTGGTGTCTGGCGGCGATTTGACTTTATCTCAATTGCTTGCCGGAGCTTGTGACATCTGACGACGGACTACAAGCAACGGACGGTTTTCCCTGGCGCCTGAAATCTAACACCTGACACCTGCACTCCTATGCCGCGCCTGAGGGACGAAAAAGATCTCGAATGCACGTGGCGGCTCGAGCGGCACGCCCACAGCCGTGGATTCAGCCTTGTCGCAGGCTGTGATGAAGTGGGCCGCGGAGCCTTAATTGGCCCTCTCACCGCCGCGGCGGTGATGCTGAACCCAGCCAGACCTATCCCTGGTCTCAACGACTCGAAGAAACTTACCCCGCAGATCCGCGAAGAGCTTGCTGAGCGCATTTACACCGAGGCGATCAGCCACAAAGTGGTCTTCATCAGCGCCGAAGAAGTGGACCGCTTGAACGTCTACCAGGCCTCGCGTGTGGCCATGATCCGCGCTCTCGGCGCGCTCGCGCCAGTCCCTCAATATATTCTGACCGATGCCATGCGCCTCTGGACTGACCTGAGCGCCCCCGAAGTGATCGCGCCCTTTCGCTTACTCATCCACGGCGACGCGCGCTCGGTTTCTATCGCCGCCGCTTCCATCCTGGCAAAAGTCGCGCGCGACGCCCATATGCGCGAGCTCGACCGGCTATACCCGCAGTACGGCCTCGCCCAAAACAAGGGTTATTGCACGCCGTACCATTTGAAGACTCTCAAGCAGCACGGCCCTTGCGCCGAACACCGCAAAACCTTTCAGCCTGTCAGCGAACTTCAATTGCGGCTATTGCCGGACTTCGAATCATGAAAGGGAACTGCCCCTCGCAGGCGCTCACTCGCCCGCTTTTTCGCGCCAGGCGGGCGGAAGCTCATTCAGCAGCGTTGTAAACACGCCGTTCGTCCAGCCGAATCCGATTACGTTCTGGGGGTAGCCCACCTGAATGGTCAGCTCTGATGAGCGGGTGACGACGTTGTATTTTTCGCGGATCGTATGGTCGCGACGGAAGTTCTCCGCCACCATGGAAAGGAATTCCGCAGAGACGCGGTCAGCGTCCGCGTTGTCTCCGTAGCGGCGCAGACCCTCATCGGCAATTAACTGAAGCGGCGCCCAGCCGTAGGGGTAATCCCATTGCGCGCCGGTCTGTTTCCCGCTCATCACAATGCCGCCAGGTTCTTCGAGGAGCATTAGATTCTTCTCTACGGCGGCGGCTTGGGCGGGCGAAGCGGCGCCCGTCCAGAGCGGATAGAACGTAGTGGCGTAAACGTAGTCCGATTGTTTGCCAGTCTTGAAATTGTAGTCGAAGAATAAGCCGCGGCGCGGATTCCAGAGGTAGCGGTTTATGGCAGCGCGGCGTTCACTCGCTTGCTTCCGCCACGCGGCGGCTTGACCCTCGCGACTAAGTTCGGCGCTCATCCATGCAAGGTTCCGGGCTTCGTTGTAGAGCAGGCTGTTCAGGCCCACCGGCGCGTAATCCGGTGTGCCCGCGCCGAAGGGACCAAACTTGAAAGTAATGTCAAAGCCGGATTCCCGCAGGCTGCGGTCGCCCTCGTAGAAAGCCGCCGAGAGGCCCACGCCCCCGGCAGCGCCGCAAGATTCTGGCTTCGGTGGATTCTGACCAGCCGCGCCCGGATTGCACACGAAGAGAGGAAACAGCGGTCCTAGCTGTAAAGGCAGGCCGCCAGTTGACGTGGTTGACTTCGCTGGTGCGGACCGCACGAGGTACGGCGCTGCTCCTTGAGGATGTGTCAGGAAATAGGCTACGATTCCCCGGTAGTAGTCATCGGAAGCCGCGCCAAGCTCCGGCGCAGGGCCGCTGCCGAGCGCCTTGTAGCGGGAAAGCCCCGTAGCGGCCGCGAGACTCGGAGCGTGAGTCCAGAAATCGTACTCGCGCACGCCGTAAGGATAAGCCTGCCGAAGCCAGGCGTGGTCAACCTGCCCGCGCGCCTTTTCCGCATCGTAGACGGCCCGGACCATAGCCGTGAGAAAAGGCGGCTGCGACCGGCTCAGCGTGTAGCCGCGGTTGGCGTTGAGGATAGCGCCGTAATGATCTATCTCGAAGAAAAAGTTCTCCACGATGCCGCGCGCGAGGCCAATCTTTCCCGCCTGCAAAAGTCCGCGTAAGATGAAGTAGCTATCCCACCCGTACATCTCATTAAACATCCCTCCCGGCACGACGTAAGCATGAGGAAGATAGAGCAAGCCGTGCGGGTTGATCGCACTCTCATTGATGTCGCCGAGCCGGTGAATCACGCCGGGAAGATGTTCGAGCCGCACAGGGCAGCCGGCGAGCGATTGCTTGAGCGCAGGCGGCGCGGGATAATCAGCGGGAAAGTAGAGCACGGCGTTAGTGGGGTCTTTCGGGTCCGCAAGCATCTTGCATTCGCTCATCGAGCGTGTAAGTGTAATCCAGGCGCTCGAAATGTAAGAGAGGATGCCATCGAGACTCTGAGGATTAGTTGGGGCTGCATTCTGACCCGCCACCAGGCTCGCGCAGCAAGCCATGAACATGACCAAATAACGGAGGTGTTTGAGCATCATTTCTACCCTTGATGAGAATACTCCTTTGGCAGGATGCTGAGAAATGCGGTTGCGCTGCAACTCTGAAATGTCGAAAATCTACCGATGACCGCGAAAACTAGTTTTTTAGTTTTGACCACTTTCTTGCCGTGCTCCTTCAAAGAGATCAGATCAGGTATGACGAAACCTGTTTTCCCGCATCCCGTTCAATATACTTCGAGGCCACATGAAACTCCTCTTTGCCGTTGCGCTGATCGCTTCTTTCGCCACGCTCGCGAAGTCCCAACTGGAAGGCGGCAGCGTGCTGATTGTGACCTATTCTCCCGATGAAATCGTCATGGCGGCCGACAGCCGGGTGACGAACGTCAAAACCGGCCAATTCCGGGATAACTATTGCAAGCTTTCTGCGCCCGGAGGCAAGGTGCTCTTTGGAACGACGGGACTCGTAGAAAGCATCGGCGGGTTTGATTCTACTGGGCTGTTCCGGCGCCTTGTCCGGGAAATGGGCGGCGATTATAAGGATGGCTTTGTCGAGCAGATCGCCACTCGCTGGGCGGATGCGATGGACCAGAACTATGCCAAAATGCCCGCGACCCTCGTCGAGCAATTTATCGGAGAGAATTCGGGCAACAGGGCGCTTGATTGCACCCTGTTTGCAGGTGTTGAGCCTTCGGGCGGCCTTTCCCTGGTCCGCGCCCGGCTCTTCTACGGCGCCCCGGCGAGTGGCGCGCCTACAGCCGTGCGCTACAAAATTGAGGTCATCTCGCTTGAGAGTCCTACGCCAGGTTATCTCAACATCGCGGGGTGCGGCAATATCGATATCCTGCAACAATTCACTCCGCCAAAAACGCAATCGAATCAGGCGGAGGTTGAACGGTGGAAACTCTTCACGGGGGACGTAAAGGCGCAGATTGCGGTCCGGCTGGTCAATCTGACGATTGCCCGTGAGAAGCCTGAGCCCTTCGGCAGCCATCAGGTTGTTCCGGTCGGCGGCCCGGTCGACGGTGCTGAAATCCAGCGCGGCGGCAGCGTCAAATGGGTCCAGCGGAAATCAAGCTGCCCGGCGAACTAGGCGCTTTGATGGAGTGCGGGGGGAGATGAAAATCGTGCGAGGTCCTTGCCCGGCGGAAGTCCGCCTTTTACTCTTTGGCGCTCTTTGGTGGCGTCCAACGCCATATTATTGAGGTTTACATATTATAGTGACACCAAATGTCGTAGCGGTGGTCGGCGGCCGCCTGTTTTTAGGCGCTGAGAGCGCCGAATCACTTGAAAGATAAAGACCGGCTGCCAGAGGCCGCCGCTACAACAGCAGTTGTCACACAGACTCTACAGCCGCCCATACCGAGGCGGAATCTTCCAAATTTTATTGTGGCGAAAGTCTTATAAGCCCGAGATTCCGCCCGAAATTTATAAATTCAGAGTAAAATAAAGTATGGCCTGCTGGAGTGCGCGGGCGCCTCCCGATATGGAAAAAAACACAGTTTTAGTCGGTGTTCAATGGGGCGACGAGGGCAAGGGCAAAGTTGTGGACGCCCTGGCGGATCAGTTTGACATCGTAGCGCGCTATCAGGGTGGCGCGAACGCCGGCCACACGGTGGTAGTGGACGGAAAAAAATTTATTCTGCAGCTTGTTCCGAGCGGCATCCTGCGGCCCGGCAAGACAGCGGTGATTGGCAACGGCGTGGTGCTCGATCCGGAGGCGCTGCTCAGCGAGCTCGAAACCATTGAAAGCGCCGGAGTCCGCGTGGGCGACCGCCTGCGCATCAGCGACCGCTCGCATCTGATTCTTCCTTACCATCGCCTGTACGAGCGCGCCGCCGAAGCCGCGCGCGGTGAGGCGAAGATCGGCACCACCTCAAAAGGTATTGGGCCTTCCTACGAAGACAAGGCCGCCCGGCGCGGCCTGCGCTGCTGCGACCTTGCCGATCCCCGCATCTTCCGGCTGAAATGCAAGGAAGCCCTTGCTGAAAAGAACCGGTACGCTGCCGCAACCGGCGGCGAAGTGGTTTCGGATGGCGGGGCGCTGATTGAGAACTTCTGGCGGACGGCCGAGCGGATTATTCCCTACGTAACAGACGTCTCGGACTACCTCAACCGCGAGATGGACCGCGGCAAGACCGTGCTCTTCGAAGGCGCGCAGGGCACACTGCTCGATATCGATCACGGGACTTACCCATTTGTAACCTCATCGAGCGCCGCGGCGGGCGGAGCGTGCACGGGAACCGGCATTGGCCCGACGCGCATCGGCTCGGTGATCGGTGTTTCGAAGGCGTACACCACTCGCGTCGGTAGCGGCCCGTTCCCGAGCGAGGCGGCAGAGGATGGGGCGCACGGATTGCGCGAGCGCGGCGGCGAATACGGCGCCGTCACCGGACGCCCGCGCCGCTGCGGCTGGTTTGACGCGCCCGCCGTCCGCTATAGTGCGCGTCTAAATCATCTCAGCGCGCTCATCATTACCAAGCTCGATATCCTGGACCACCTGGAGGAAATCCCTGTGGGCGTGGAGTACGAATTGGAAGGGCGCCCGCTTACCGGCTTTCCTGCCGAAGTGGAAGCCCTCGAGCGCGTGAAGGTCAGATATGAGACGCTGCCAGGTTGGCAGAAACCCACTTTTGGCTTGCGCGATTACTCTGAGCTTCCTCCAAATGCCAAGACGTATCTGCGGTTTCTTGAAGAACTGGCGGGCGTTGAAATCGCGATGATTTCTACCGGCCCCGGCCGCGACCAGGCAATCTGGATGGAAAGCAGTGAGTGGATGAGCCGTATGGCGCTAAAGCAATAGGTCAATACCTGTAAGCAGTTATCCGTTAACTGCTGCGATCAAAAGGCGATGTCTTCGCTGCCCCCTTGCTGCTTTCTGTGGCTGTTAGATGATCCTCACCTTCGATCAAGCTCTCGAATGCCTCCGCAGTGAAATCAGCCGCTCCGCCATTTGCCCTTCCGTCGAAACCGTTCCGCTCGATCAGGCGCTTGGACGAGTCCTGGCTGAAGACCTGAGCGCGGACCGCGATTATCCTCCATTCCCCCGCTCAGCGCGGGATGGCTTTGCGGTGTGTTCGGCGGACGCCCTCATAGCGCCTGTTACTCTCCAATGGGCTGGCGAAGCGCGCGCGGGCGGATTTTTCGAAGGGAGCGTTGGACCCGGCCAGTGCGTAAGCATCATGACCGGAGCGCCCGTGCCACAGGGCGCGGACTCAGTGGTGATGGTGGAGCACACCCGGACAGAGGGCCAGAGAATTACGCTTCTACGGCCTACCACCGCGCTCGATAACATCGTTCTGCGAGGCAGTGAAGCCGGCGCTGGAGCCACCGTGCTTAAGCGCGGGCAACGGATCGGCGCGGGCGCGCTCGGCCTGCTTGCTTCCGTTGGGGCGGCGGAGGTGCGTGTCTTCAAACCGCCGGAAGTGGCTATTCTTCCTACCGGAGATGAGTTGGTTCCGGTTGAAGTCAAGCCCAAGTGGTTCGAAATCCGCAATAGCAATTCGGCATCGCTAACCGCGCAGGTGAGCCTTGCTGGCGGCAAGGCTCGCCCGCTTGGAATTGCACCCGACGAAGAGGGGCGGCTCAGACGGCTGATTCTCGATGGTTTAGCGTCTGACCTTTTGCTACTGAGCGGGGGCGTTTCGGCGGGCAAATACGACCTGGTCGAGAAGATTCTCGGAGATCTGGGAGCGAAGTTCTACTTCGATGGCGTTGCCATCCGTCCCGGCAAGCCGGTGGTGTTCGGGCGCATCCAGAATAAGCTTTTCTTCGGCCTTCCGGGCAACCCGATTTCCACCTACGTGACCTTCCAACTCTTCGCGCAACCCGTAATTGCGGCGCTTGGCGGGGCGAGGTTCGAAGCGCCACTCTTGCTTGGCGCGAGACTGGCGCGGGCAGTGAAGCGCAGGGACGGCCTGACAGCCTTCATCCCCGCGCGAGCCGCACGCGAGAATGGCGCTCCGGTAGTGGCGCCCGTCGCGTGGCAGGGATCGGGTGATGTGGCGGGCTTCCCGGCGGCCAACTGTTTTCTGATCGTCTATCCCGATCGTGAGCCGCCCCAGGCTGGCGATTGGGTAGACGTGATGCTGAAAATGTAATGAAGAGGACCGAAAGGACCGGGGCGACCCGCGCGGCGCCGTTAGTGCAGCAACGCGCTCAGTTCGTCGCGCAGAACTTTAACCCTTTCCATAAGACCCGTTTCCGGCTTCGTTTCCTGTTGGCTTCTTTGCAACTCTTCCAGAGTGGGGCGCGGAGTTAGCCAAGGCGTTTGCGGGGTTTCCCAACCGTTGTAAAACAGCTCGTAAATGGGCACATCCAGGGCCTCTGCGAGCGATTCGAGCGTTTGACAGGAGGGGATTTTTTCTCCTGTCTCCAGCTTGCCGATGTAAGTTATTGAAAGACCGGCGCGTTCTGCAAGCTGATACTGAGACATTGCTTTATGAATGCGGATTTGCTGCAGGCGTTCAACGAAGGGCATAGTCTATTACTCCTCTTTGGGATTTCTTCCCCCGCCCCGCGTCGTCCCAGCAGCCAACATGGCTTATTGAGACTGGAAGCAGTATAGCATAAGTTAATGCGTCATGAATACATTTATTGTTTTTGATTTGTAAAAGTTTTTACCGGCGGATTCTCTGCGCCGCCCTTACGCGAGAAAGCTAGCAGCAAAATGGACCGTCAGGCAGATGCGCGCCGCCCACCCCGAAGTCTTGTTACTATGATTAACGAGGCTTTGCCTCGGACCAGTTAAACGTTCCCCTTCAACCACCCCGCAACAGGAAGCATTGTTTCCGTGCGGGCCACTCTCTTCCGATTCGGACTGACAGGGGAAGGCGGGTGGGGATGGGAATGAGAGGACGATGCCTGCTCAAATGATTACGGCAGTGCGAAAGGATTAACGCATGGCGGAAACAGCCCGGACGAATGCAAGTTTTGAGGGACTCACCGTGGCGGCGTTTGAGAGCCGCCGGGCCACAGAAATCGCCACCCTGATTTCTCGTTTCGAAGGCGTTCCGCGGGTGGCGCCTTCCATGCGCGAAGCGCCCTTGGAAGATAACTCCGCCGCGCTTGAGTTCGGTGAGAAGTTACTGGCGGGGTTTCTGGACATGGTTATTCTGATGACGGGCGCGGGCGTAACCCTGCTGATTGAGGCGCTCGAAAGCCGCCACGCCCGCAGAGCTCTGATTGAGGCGTTTTCGGCTGTTGCGGTTGTAGCGCGTGGTTCAAAAACCGTCCGGGCGCTGGAAAACTTCGGAATCCCTATTAAGGTGAAGGCTCCTGAGCCCAACACCTGGCGGGAACTTCTGCAGGCGCTCGACAGCCATTATGGGCAGTATGGGGCGGCTGGCCTCGCGCACATTCGAATTGCCCTTCAGGAATATGGCGAGCCGAACGGCCGCCTTGTCGATGAGCTTCGGCGGCGCGGGGCGAAGCAGGTGCTGTGTGTTCCCGTCTACAGGTGGGCGCTACCTGAGGATACCGCTCCATTGGATGCCGCGCTCGGCGAGATCATAAGCGGGCGCGCCCGCATCGTACTTTTCACCAACGCGGTCCAGGTGAATCATTTGGCGCAGTTTGCCGCCCAAAGGAAAGCGAAATTGCTTGAGGCTTTGCGGCATTCGGTGGTGTGCTCTGTGGGGCCAACGTGCAGCGAAGCCATCATCGCTCACGGCCTCACCGTTGATTTTGAATCTGAAAGTCACAAAATGGGCGCGTTCATTCACGAGGCCGCCGGGCGAGCGCCGGCGCTGCTGAGGAAGAAAGATCAGCAACGATCCGCCAGTCCTCCAGTAACAGTCACGACTCCGGTTTTGTCATCCCCGGAGGGAGCGAAGCCGGCGTGGCCCAAGTGGTACCAATCGCGTTTTATGAAAGCCTGCCGCCTGGAGCCAGTGGACGCGACGCCGGTATGGCTCATGCGCCAGGCTGGCCGCTACATGCAGTCCTACCGCGACCTGCGCTCGCGCGTCCCCTTCCTTGAACTCTGCAAGAGCCCGGACCTTGCCGCTGAGGTCACTGTCTCTGCCGCCGAGCAGATAGGCGCCGATGCTGCGATCCTCTTTGCCGATCTACTGCTCGTCGCCGAGCCGATGGGATTCAAATTGAACTATGACAAGCCGGGCGGACCCTGGGTCTCCCCTAAGCTGCAAACAACGGGTTCAATCGATGCGCTTTTGAAAGCCGAGCCTGCCGCGGGCGCTCTCTCTTATGTTTTCGACGCTGTACGCCGCGCGCGAGCAAGTCTTCGTCCGGCAACGCCGCTCATTGGCTTTGTGGGAGCGCCGTTTACGCTGGCTTCCTATCTGATCGAAGGCGGTCCCTCGAAAGGTTTCCGGCACACCAAGGCGCTGATGCTGGGCGATTCGGGAGCGTGGTGCGCCCTCATGAACTATCTCGCGCGGACCCTGGCCGCCTGCATCAATGGGCAGATCGAAGCCGGGGCCCAGGCGATGCAAATATTCGATTCCTGGGTCGGGTGCCTTTCGCCGGGCGATTACCGGGAGTTTGTTCTTCCCCACATGCAGAGCCTTTTCCGGAGTCTGATGCCGGGCGTCCCCGTCATCCATTTCGGCACTGGCACAGGCTCGTTGCTGGAACTGATGCGTGAAGCGGGAGGCAGTATTATCGGGCTCGATTTTCGCGTCGAACTCGACGAAGCCTGGAGCAGGCTAGGCCCGGGAGTGGGCGTCCAGGGCAATCTTGAGCCAGCCGTGCTTTATGCGGATTTAGCCTGCATCCGAAAGCGCACCGTCAGGATTTTGCGGCAGGCGGGCGGGCGCCCAGGCCACATTTTTAACCTGGGGCACGGCGTGCTTCCAGAAACACCGGAACAAAACGTGGCGGACCTTATCAAAATAGTTCACGAAGAGAGCGCCCGGCTGAAGGAAGAAAAACAAAGCGGGTAGGTTTGTAGCGGCGGCCTCTGGCCGCCGGTCTTTACT
>JBOGJY010000014.1:0-4455 GCA_050745325.1 Terriglobia bacterium | reverse complement strand
GTTCAAAAGCCGGCGGCCAGAGGCCGCCGCTACAATAATCGGTGTCACTATAATATATAATCCTCAATAGAGAGGAAGCTACGTGAAGATCACTGAAGTACGAACCCGGGTAGTTGAATGGCGGGAGAAGACAGTTCCTGCACAGCCTCATTTCTGCACAAACCCTGTGGACCTGCTCGATTTGCCCACGGATACCATGGGGACTTTCCGTTTTCATAGCTGGCTGATTGTCGAGATCGCCTCAGATTCAGGCGAGGTGGGTATCGGCAATGCGGCCCTATCGCCGCGCGTGACTAAACAGGTTGTCGACACGTATCTGAAGCCGATTTTGCTGGGGCAGAATCCCTTCGATTGCGAATGCCTCTGGCAGCATATGTACCGCCGCACGGTGGCGTTTGGCCGCAAAGGGATCGGCATGGTTGCCATCAGCGCCGTCGACATTGCTCTGTGGGACCTGATGGGGAAGATTGTGAAGCAGCCGGTCTTCAGGCTTCTCGGCGGCAAGACCAAGGCCCGGATTCCGGTTTACGCCAGCCGCCTTTATAGCCAGCCGCTGGATGATCTTCGCAAAGAGGCCGCGCAATACAAGTCAGAGGGTTTCCGGGCCATGAAACTCAGGTTCGGATGGGGGCCGCTGGATGGCGCTGAGGGTATGCAGCGTAACCTGGAATTGGTGCGCGCGGTTCGTGAGGAAGTAGGCGACGGAATTGATTTAATGGCCGATGTCTATATGGGTTGGACGCTCGATTACGCCCGCCGCATGATTCCCTTGTTGGCGGATTATAACTTGCGCTGGGTAGAAGAGCCGGTGCTGCCCGATGACATTGGCGGATACGCGGCGCTCAAGGCGATGAATATTGTTCCAATTTCGGGCGGCGAGCATGAGTTTACGGTCTATGGCTTCCGCGAGTTGATCGACGCCAAAGCAGTAGACGTGATCCAATTTGATACCAACCGGGTGGGCGGTATCACGCAAGCCAGAAAAATCTCCGCCTTGGCTGAGGCTTACGAGATTCCCGTGATCCCTCACGCCGGGCAGATGCACAATTTCCATGTTGTGATGGCCAGCCTCAATTCTCCCATGGCGGAGTATTTTCCTCCGGTGGATGTTGAAGTCGGAAACGAACTCTTCTGGTATATCTTCAAGGGGGAGCCGCTTGCCCAAGACGGGTACATCAGGCTTGATGACACGGCGCCGGGCTTGGGCTTGACGGTGAATGAGGACGCCTTGAAAAAGTTTGAGGTGATTGAATGAATTGAGCGCGGCTCGCTACGAGCAGCGCGTTCTTTAGGGTGGCATGTTGGCCATAAAGACCCGCGCTCCTATTGAAGATTACATATTATAGTGACAACTTTCTCTGGTGCGGCGCTCTCTGAGCGCCGAAAAACCGGCGGTCGCAGACCGCCGCTACAGCATTGGGTGTCACTATAATATGTAAAGCTCAATAATCGTAACCGCCCGAATCAAAAGCCTCTCGCAAAGGCGCAAAACTGCAAAGGCGCAGCGAAATTGGCGGACTTCCATTTTGCGTTTCTTTGCGCCTTGGCGTCTTTGCGAGAGGCCGTTAATTTTATGGTAGCCTCCAAGTCATGGGAAAAGTGGAGAACAAGAAGTTTCAAGGAGAAAATGCAAATTGACCGAAACAGCTTTCTTTAGTCTGCAAGGACAGGTGGCGGTGGTCACCGGCGGCGGCCAAGGCATTGGAGAAGGCATCGCGCGGCGCTTGAGCGCGGCCGGGGCGCGGGTGGCTGTGCTCGATATGAAACCCAATCTGGCCCAATCCGTCGCCACTGCGATTGGCGGGGTGGCTGTCGAGTGCGATGTTTCCTCAGCCATCTCCGTTGAAACCGCGATGCAAAAGGTGCGGAGCGGCCTGGGCGCGGTGGACATCCTGGTGAACAACGCCGGCATTGCCGGCAGGACGCTTCCGCTGTGGGAGTTGAACGAACGCGACCTCGATAGCGTCTATGCCGTGAATGTGCGCGGCGTTTTCCTGACGTGCAAAGCGGTGATTGAGGAGATGCTCGCGCGGCGTTACGGGCGGATTCTTAACATAGCCTCGATTGCGGGCAAGGAAGGGAACCCGACGCTCGGGCCTTATTCTGCCAGCAAAGCGGCGGTTATTGCCTTCACCAAATCCCTGGCCAAGGAAGTCGCCGGGAAAGGGGATATTACGGTGAATAGCATCGCGCCGGCCGTGATTCGTACCAAGATTCTGGACGGTTTGGCCAAAGAGACGGTTCAGTACATGGTGAGCAAAATCCCGATGGGGCGCACTGGAACGGTAGAAGAGGTTGCCGCTTTAACCCACTATCTGGTTTCCAAAGAATCGTCGTTTACAACCGGCCAGTGTTACGACATCTCGGGAGGCCGCGCGACGTATTAAGCGCCTTGGATCGCTTGCTCCCGCGCTTACTGCAGATGGAATACTTCAGCCAGCCGTTCGAACCCTTCGTCCGGGCGCTTCCCTCCGAGATCCTCAAAAAAGGGCGCCATGTCGCTCTGCCATCGCCCGTTCACGTCACGCTGCGCCATGCCGCTCAATGCGGCTTGAAGATCAGGCGTTTCAAAATAACCTACCAGCAGGCCGTCGTCACGCAGGTATAGAGAGTAGTTGCGCCAGCCGGTTTCGCTGAGCGCCTGCAACATCTCCGGCCATACCGATTGATGGCGCCTTTTGTATTCTTCCAGCCGGTCCGGCCGGACTTTCAGCAGAAAGCAAACGCGTTCCATAGATCTCCCTCGCGCGGCGGCGTCCCGCCGCCGGTTTTCCGGCGCTCAGAGAGCGCCGCACCAAAAAAATAGCGTCACTATATTATGTGATCTTCAATATTTTCTGTACGGCTTCGGCGCGTCCTCTGGCCGGCGGGTCCCGTAAAGACGCTCAGAAACGGGCCAGACCGTTAGTCGCCAATGTTCCGCCGGGTTTGTTGTTAACACTCGGGCGGGCCAGTCGCAAGGTAGTTTATCAGAGTAGGGCGCGGTCCGGGTCAACGGTCTTCAAGTTCCATCAAAAAAGCCTTGCTGTTAATTCAAAGATGCTTAAATTACCACTTTAGCTGGTTGGCGGCAAGGGGCTGGAAGCAAGGGTAGTGTCTCAGTTTGATGTAGAGGCGGCTTTATGCCGCCACAATAAGGCGGGGTAAACCCGCCGCTACACCCAAAACTGCGACACCACCCGGAAGCAAACGAAAACTGAAACACGCGAGGGAACGGCGCTCAGGGTTCGAGAGGTGGGCTGAGAGATGGCGCAACCGTCGCGCCTCCGGCTTCGGAAAGCGCGCAGCAGGATTCCCGCTTCACCAGACGGGTGGGCAGGGTTAGAACCTGCGGCGGTAAATCTGGCCGGGCGATCCGGTTCATCACCAGCTCGGCCATTTGCCGGCCAAGTTGATCGGTGAAGACGTGAGCGGAAGTCAGCGGCGGACTTAGCGCCGAAGCTTCGGAAGTATCGTTAAAACCGGCAACGCTGATGTCCTCAGGAATTCTGATTCCCCTGTCTCTCAGAGCCTTATAAGCCCCTCTTGCGGCAGAGTCTTCACCCGCAAAAATCGCCGTAACCGGCTCTCCTTTGGAAAAAATAGTTTTAGTCGCAAGATAACCGAGATCCTCCCCATTGTCAGAGTTAACGTCGCTCAACAAGACTTTTAGATGCGCTTGTTTCATGGCCCTGTGATAGCCTTCGTAGCGGCGCGCAAACCAAGGCAGCCGGCAATTGCCGACGTACCAGATTTTCTCGTGTCCAAGGGACTGAAGGTAGCGCGTTAAATCGTAGGCGCCTTCAATGTCGTCGAAATACACGGCGCTATGCTCTTCTTTTTTCCAGTCTCCGAGAACGTTGTTGCCCAGTGTCACAAAGGGGATATTCTTATGAGCCAGAAAGTCCAAAAGATTTTGCGAATTCGTGCCGGCAACGATAGCCGCCCGGATAATCTCGTGTTGTTGCAGAATCTGAGGGATCAGGAGGTTTTTCCACGGGACGTTCGGCGGGTATTGAAGCAGCAAAAACAGCAAGCCGTAATCGTGAGCCGCGCAATAAGCTTCAGCGCCCACGAGCACCGACGAATGGAACGGGTGAAGGACGCCTCGGTTGCTCAGCAGAAAAGCGATGATTCTTGAGGTATTCTTCCTTTCTACATCAACTCCAAGTCCCACGGCCGCTTTGACAACGCGCTCGTGCAGAGCTTGATTGACGTTGCCGGCGCCGCTCAGGACTCGCGAGGCCGTGGCGATGCTAACGCCCGCAGCTTGAGCCACCTCGCGCAGTCCGGCCCTTTTACCTGCCTTTTGAATGCTCTTCACCGGGCAACTCCCCCCAGCGCAAGATTAGAAAGTTTTAATCTCATCTTTCCTTCATCAAACATTAGAAACGTTGATTCTAAAGGGTAGCTAGGCTTCGTTCCGTGAAAATTTCTGCTCCGATCCCGGGGGCGGAGTTCCAACTCCGCCTTTGA
>JBOGJY010000013.1:0-30276 GCA_050745325.1 Terriglobia bacterium | reverse complement strand
CAGATGTATCTGCCGATGCCCGACGGCCGCACAACGCTGGCGAGTTTCTTCAGCCCGCTCGTGCATAATGCCGAGCTGATGTTCCTCACGGGCAAGTCGCAGTATCCGATCGAGCGGACGCTGCTCACTTCCGGCCTTGTGATCGCCGGCGTCGATAGCATTTTCCAAGGCCTGCAGCGCGTTCGAACACCACAGTTAGCGGTGAGTTACCAACCAAGTCCTGAATCCACGTTTTGGAGAAGTTAGTGCTCACCCGCCGCCGGTTTCTTGGATATGCCGCGTCGGTGCCTGGCATGCTGACGTCCCTCCCACGCTTGGACGCCGAGACAGGTTCAGCGTCTAAGATGGCCGCTCCCGAGATTTCCACGCGCGCACTTGAGATCCATAAGCGTGCGCTCATCTTCGATGGGCACGTTCATGCTGGCGATCGTGAGTTTTATCATGGAGGCAGCATCGGCGCCCGCAAAAATGATGGGCAATGGGATTTGGCTCGGGCTCGGGAAGGTGGGGTAGGCGCCTTCTTTTACTCCGTTTTCGTGCCCGAAGAGTACTATCCGAGCCGTTTCGAAACGAAGCAGGCGCTGCGCCGCATCGATGCGGCCCTCCATCAGTTAGAGATGAACCGCGACCAAGTCGAGCTTGCCCTGAACGCGGACGATGTGATCCGGATTCGCGCCAAAGGTAAGATTGCCGCAGTGCTCGATATCGAGGGCAGCTATGATTTGGACGGCGATCTCGGCGTGCTAGGTGAGCTCCATCGGCTGGGCTTGCGCTCGGCGCAGCTCTCCGCTCACAACTGGGACCAACACTACGCCGATGCCTGCTGCTCGCCTGCCTCGGTGCATGGTCTGAACGCCCATGGGCGCGAAGTGGTTCACGAAATGAACCGCCTGGGTATGGTGATCAACGTTTCGCACGCCTCGGACGCCGCAGCGTCTCAGGCCATCAACGCCAGCAAGGGCCCGGTGATCGCGACCCACAACGGATTACGCGACGTGGTCAACATCCCGAGGAATATGCCAGATTGGGTGTTGCGGAAGATGGCCGCCCGCGGCGGCATGATCGGCTTTCGGACCGCCAATGAATTCAATAACCCGAAAGAGTACGCTTACCGCACTGCGCATGAACACAAGACATTCTGGGACACATCCAGCATTCCCCAGTTAGTCGCCGGGAAAACGATCTATGAGGTGGATAAGCTTGTGGCGCCACAGTTCCCAATGCCTGGTTTCCCGGCGCCCGAATCTATCCTGCTGACTCCGGACGAATGGGTGGCTGTGGTAGATCGAGCCATCCAGATGGTGGGGGAAGACCATGTAGGTTTCGGCAGCGATTTCGATGGCGGTCCCACGCTGCTGCGCGGCATGCGTGACGTTCGGGATCTACCCCTGGTCACGGAAGCGATGGTGCGCCGAGGCTACTCCGAACAAAGAATCAGGAAGTTTTGGGGAGAAAATCTGCTGCGTTGTTTCCGCCTGATCACTCAAGTTGCGGCCTGATGCAACACTCTAGCGGCTGCGAGTTGACGATGCGCACGCGGCCCGACGGCGAGAGCAATGCAGCCTCAGGCGCGGGCGTACTGCAATTGTGACGGCGGCTGATAGCTCACCGCCAACTCTGGCGTCTCCAACCGCTGGTTCAGCCGCCGCTTCGAATCCAGACACGCCTCTAGCAGGCCGGAGGTCAACAAAGTGCGCCGCACGGGATAGGGCGCGCTCCGGGTCATGAACATCCGCTCGATTTTTGCCGCCAGACAAGCCGTGTCCGTCACATCGGGTGTTGGGGGGAGAAAAAACTGAGTCGAAACCAGCCTGCCGCTTGCTAAACGCGCCGAGATGTTGAAATCCATCACTGCGCCATCGAGCATGAGAAGCGTGGCGCGCGTCCCGTCGGAGTATTCGATACAGTAGGCCGCGGGGGACTTGACCAACTGAGGGAGCACTCCGGAGGCCACGAGATCCTGCGTGCGGCCATCAAGCAAAGTGAGCCCCAGGGGGGTGTCGCTGCGGGATAGGGCTGAGCTCAACAGTTCCTTGGACCACTGTCCAGTATCACCGGCGGCCCATACGTCGTCGCCCTCCAACAACTGGACCGCTCTTATACCGGTCTCGCCGCCTCTTCGGCGCTCCAGCATGCACTGCATGGCTTCGAGCGCGTCGAAATCCCCTCCGTCCGCTGCGCCCACGCCAACTATCACTGCCTCCTGCACGTGCGTTCCCTCCGGTATGTCGACATCCGGCAGGCGCCAAGTGACCGGCAGCGAGGACCCAGCGAGCAAGGGAAAGTGGAGCCGCTCCGCCGTCGCCACCATCTGCCGCGCTTCTGAAAAGCTGAAGGAGAGTTGCCCGTAATTGAAATAAGGCAGAGCGCGCCCCTCTTCCTCGAAAACCTGCACGCACTGCTGGAAAAAGTCATAAGAGGGAAGCAAAATCTGCCCCTTGTTGTTGCTCGGATAATCGCCCTGCTCGGCCACGGCGAGCACAGCGTCCACGGCGAGCCGTTCGCCGCCGCACCGCAGCGCTTCAGGAATGTTGCGACAGAGCCGGAAACCGAACTGTCTCGAGCGCGCCACGCTCAGATCGCTCATCGGTCCGGGTGTCCCAGGCGCCTGGGAGGCTAGTCGCCGCTGCCCAAACGGCCCGGTTACGCTTTGCGCGATCGGCGGATGCGACGGTCCTGTTTCGCGGCGCTGAGGCGCCAGGGCAGGCTGCGCGGCCGCAATTCCCTGCGCGCGCCGGGATGCAGCCGCGCGTTCCGCTTTCAGCGTTTCCGCGAACGCCCCCGGACCACGGAACTGCGGCGCCAGCGCGTCCACATAGAGGGAGACAACCTGCACGTTCGGCGTGTGCCAGTTTCCCTCGAAGGGATAACCCACCAGAAAGCGATCAGCGATCGATTGCAGCTTTGACCCGAGGTGATAGACGCTCCCCAGCACGGCCAGGCGTAAAGGAGCCTCGGCCGAACTTGGCGGCGTTTGGCAAATGCCCGAACGGAGAAGCGGGCCCGACGTCACCAGGGCAGATGATAGAGCTGAATATCCTAGAAAGCGGCGGCGTGTCAACATGAGATACTCCATTTTGCAAAATTCGGACCGGCCGGCAACCACCGGCCTAACATAGCAAACCCTGTGCCCATCCGCCACCCATTGCGCAGGCCTGAGAAGGTCGGCGCCAGCCAGCCGATCATCCCACATTGAGACTTTTGAGACAAATGAGACGATTTACGGTCTGACCGGACGCCCCGGAATATTAGAAACGTTGATTCTAAAGCCGAGAGTATTTACCCAAAGATAGATAACGCTGATTTCTGAAACGTGGCGAAGGTTTCCGGCTGTGTGAGGGCACACCAAAGCTTGATGGCAGCGTAGACCATCTCCTCTTTTTTCGAGACGACCTCGGTACGTCGAGTCATGCGCCCCAGATGATGCCGGGTGTTGCTGTTGTCCTGTTCGATCATGATCGTATGCGCCTTGCCGATGACATGGCGTTCCGGCGGCAGAACGTTGGCGAAAGCTTCCCCATCGTCGGTGTAACAGATGCAATCCGTCAGGTGTTTTACTTTGTGGTAGAGCCGTTGGAAGGTTGCAGCATCACGATCGCCGACAACCCAGGCAACAGTTCGCCGTGAAGCACGATCCACCGCCTTGATGATCCAAATGTTGTTTTTTTTGAGCCGATGAAATGCCACATCTCATCGAATTCCATCTCTTGAATGGTCGCCGGGATCTCCGGCTCTCCGAGCCCAGCGGCTTCTCGCTTAAGCCACTTCTGCACGGCGGGTGGCGTGACCCCGAACAGCTTGGCGATAAACCCATAGGATGATTTGCCCAGCGCATAGAGAATCACCGCAAACGCACGCTTGACCGCCGTATCCGGCTTGACCCGCTTATCGCCCATCACAAAGTTCAGGCCACAGCTTTTGCACCTGTAACGCTGCTGATCTCTCACGCAGCCGTTCTTTACTACTTCTTTGCTATCGCAGCGTTTGCACCCGTTCATAGAAGCCTCCCATGGTGGTGAGGCTTCTTTATATCATAATATCGCTAATCTATCTATAGGTAAATACTCTCAGTAATCATAAACGGAAAAAAGCGATTTTCCGTCGATTGCCACCTCCAGCCTTTCAATTGCGGCTCCGCGATATTCAACTGACGTTTGGGTATAAACATTCAGATCAACATCGAGCGAGTGTCCCATCGCTGATGGTTCAACTTCAGGGTGAAAAACTGGCCTGTGAGAGTACTTGACTTGCGATCAAGAGGTTCGCTGGCTCACTTTCCGTAAGCTTACCTGAGCCAGTAAACTGCAAAACGATCGCGCAATGGAATCGGTGACGTAAATTTGTGTGTGTAAAAGTGAGGAGGGTGTAAGTTTTGGTTTTGATTCTCGCAAGACCAAATTCCTTAAGGAAAGGAGCTTACCCCCCGATGAAGAGAGTAATTCCAATCACGGAGCAGTTTCAACATTTTCTGGAGGAGGTGAAGGAAGGTTTCTGGGGAGACCTGTACCAGCGGACGCGTTTGGCTTGGCAGCAGTTTCTGGAATCGGCATCGATGCAAGAGCGGAGCCGATACCTGGGGGTCAAGGATTACGGGCGAGCGGGAGGACGAGAGTATCGCAACGGGTTTTACAGGCGGAAATTCGTGACGGTTTTCGGGACCCTGGTCAATTCGGGTGGCGCGGACGCGGTGGAGGAGTTTTCTGCCGGGGGTGGAGCGATTCCAGCGGCGGGCGCCGGAAGTCATGATGCTGATCCGGGAAGCGTTTCTGCGAGGGCTATCGACACGGCAGGTGGGGCGGGTGGTCGGGATCGTGACCGAGAAGGTGAGCCCGCAGACGGTCTCGCGGGTGGCGCGCAGTCTTGACCGGATGGTCGAACCGTTCCATCAGGCCCCGCTCCAGGATGAATGGGCTTACTTGTTTCTGGATGGAGTCAGCATGCGGGTGCGGCGGCCAAACGGCCGCCATCGCATGCAAATGCTGGTGGCTTATGGCATCCGGCGGGATGGCAGCCGGCAGTTACTGGCCTTTTTGCGCAGCACGGGCGAAAGTCAGGCCGCCTGGGAATGCCTGCTGCAGGACCTGTACCGGCGCGGACTGGAAGGCAGAAACCTGCTGACGATTGTCACCGACGGCTGCGCAGGGCTGGCAGCGGCCTTACAGACCATTTATCCGCGGGCGCCTCATCAGCGGTGTTGGGTGCACAAGATGCGGAACATTTTGGAGCACGTGCGCAAGCGTGACTACGAGCTGGTCAAGCAGGAAGCCCAAGCCATCTACCGGGCTGAGGACGTACGCCAAGCGCAGCAAGCCTTTCGGGTATTTAAGGCTCACTGGCAGTCCGTTTACCCGGCCGTCGTGAAGCAACTGGAGCGAGATCTGCCTGAGTTGCTGGCTTTTTACCGTCTGCCACCGCATCTGTGGAGGAAGCTGAGAACCACCAATCTGATCGAGCGCTGTTTCGTGGAGGTACGCCGGCGAACCCGGCCGATGGTTTGCTTTGTCAATCCGGCAAGCGTGGATCGCATCATCTTTGCCATCTTCAGCCGCTTCAATGAAGATTGGCGGAGTCACACCCTCCACCTTTTCACACACGCAGCTTGACGTCACCCAATGGAATCAGATAGTTGCATTTAGTGCGATGTGGATGTATGCTGCCGAGCGTTGTCGGAGTCCAAAACGGAAATTCCGACTTGCTTATCCCAAAGGCTCCCTCTACACGTACAAGACGAGATTCTGAAACAAGTACAGGAGCTTCAGCCGGATTCACGGGCGTGACGACACGATCATCAATTACGCAGGTGAAGGCGCTTCGCTTTTTGTGGGCAAGAAAAAGGAGGAAGGCAGGAGTTTGATCCGCGGGGCTCCGGGTCCACTTACACTCAGGCGCTGGAGATTAGTCCGGCCAAGGATAATGCAGAAACCGTCCACGCTCCGAGTGCGCCTCCGGCCCAACTCGCTTGGCTCAAGCGGCAACGACGGTAAGTTCTACAAGATTGACTTGGCCAAGATGTTTGCGATCGCCAGCGCGAGCAGATATTGCGGCTATTTCTCGATGTAATGGGAAGACCGCGCCGAGACCCCTTTCATGGCACCGAGCGGCTCATCGGGGAGAGCTTAAGGTATCTGTGGTTGCGCGGGCCGCGGGAAGAGAAATTACCGTGCACTGGACTTTCTAGATTTTTCGGGAATCTGAACAATGAGGAGCGGAGGTTATTTGTGAAACTTAGGGCCATTGGGTTCGTGTTTGTCGCATTCTTCCTCACTGTCCCGCTCGGATTTTCGACCTGGCAGCCGGTGGCCCTCACACGATCGGGGTCAAGCGTCCGCGTAACTATTGGAGGAAAGCTGTTTACGACATACTATTTCGATTCCAGCATCGCCAAACCCTACTTTCAACCTTTGCGAAGCGCACAAGGGACGATCGTGACACGAAACCTTCCGAACGGTGATCAAGTGCCTCCAGAGCATGCAAAAGACCCCAACCTGGAGCCCCATCAGCGTCCGATGTACTTTGGCCACGGCGACGTTGACGGAATCGACTTTTGGGGGGAGAAGGCATTTCCGAAGTGGAGCGACGACTCAGTTTTTGGCCGCACGGTGTTTCGCAAGATGGAGGAGATGAAGGGCGGACCCGAATCGGGCGTCCTGCGGGCGGATTTTGATTTGACAGGGCCTCAGGGTCGGGTGATCGCCGAGGAAACGCAGGCTTACACCTTCCGGGGGGACGAGCACAATCGCATCACTGACTGCCAGATTGTGATCATGGCCAACCATGGTGCACCAGTGACGATGGGGGATACGAAGGAAGGAATGTTTGCCATCCGGCTGACGAAGCGGCTAAATTCGCCGCCGGCCCAAATGATTAATTCTGGCGGCGGTCACGGCGAAATGGAAATCTGGGGCAAGCGGGCGGGCTGGGTAGACTATGACGGGGTCGTCGCTGGGGAGCCCGTAGGAGTGGCGGTCTTCGACAGCCCCTGTAGCTTTCGTCACCCTACTTACTGGCATGCGCGAGGCTATGGGTTGCTTGCCGCGAATCCGTTTGGAATTCGAGAGTTCACTAACGACTCGAAGAGGGACGGCAGCTGGACCATTGCGCAAGGGGGCTCGCTCACGTTCCGATACCGCGTGCTGATCCACCACGGCAACTATCTTCAGGCGGGAGTGGCCGGCGATTATGCCAGGTATGTGGCGCAAGAGCAGTGCCAGCGGGTGAAGTGAAGTGGCCACGATGGTTCGCTGCGCATGACGGCTTTCTAATTTTTCGCCCCTTTCAGGGAGCGAACGTGACAAGCGGAGTGAGGGATTTTGGCCGAACTCCAAACTCCTAAATGTACTTAGGGAGGTCCTTATGCCTAATTCGGAAGTGAATCGACGGGAATTCTTAAAATCAGGTGTCACCGGTGCTGCAAGCCTGGCGGCTTTCAGCGGCGTCAGCTTCATCACAAGACCCGAACGCGTTTTTGGCGCCAATGATCGAGTCCGCGTGGCGGTCTGCGGCTTGCACGGGCGTGGCATGGACCATGTGCGTGCATATTCCCAGCTCAAAAACGTTGAGATTGCCGCCGTCTGTGATGTTGATGACAACGTGCTTCGAAAACGGGTCGCGCAAATGGAGCAGCGCGGTATTCCCCGGCCAGCAACCTATTACGACGTTCGCAAGCTGCTCGAAGATAAATCGATTGACGCCGTCTCGGTGGCCACACCCGACCACTGGCATTCCCTGATTGGCATCTGGGCCTGTCAGGCGGGTAAAGACGCTTACATCGAAAAACCGTGCTGCCACAACATTTGGGAAGGACATCAGTTGGTGCTTGCGGCCCAGCGATATCGCCGCATGGTGCAGCACGGCACTCAAATCCGTTCTGCCACCGCGATTCGCGAGGGCGTTCAGAAGCTCCATGATGGGATGCTCGGTGAGACTTATATGGCGCGCGGCTTATGCTACAAGTGGAGGGATACTATTGGGAACGCCCTGGTCGAAGCCATTCCTGCCGGCGTGCATTACGATCTATGGACAGGCCCGGCGCCAGTCCACGCTTTTACCAAGAATCGCTTTCACTATAACTGGCACTGGTTTTGGTGGTATGGAGCGGGCGACCTGGGGAACCAGGGTATCCATCAGATTGATCTAGCGCGCTGGGGACTGGGCCTGCGTTTTCCCAACAAGGTCTCTGCCATCGGCGGCCATTTTATGTTCGATGACGATCAGGAAACGCCCAACGATCTTGCTTGCGGCTTCGAATTCGATCTGCCCAACGGAAAGCGGCGCATGATCACATTTGAGGTGCGCCATTGGATGACCAACAACGAAGCGCAGATTGGAACTCCCGCACTCGGTGCGCCTCCCCCGCGGCCCAGCCCGGGACCTCGTCCCCGGCTGGGTCCCAACTCGGGGACACGCGATACGGTTGGCAATATTTTTTACGGAGCGAAGGGCTACATGTCAACTGGAGATGAAGACGCCCAGACCTATAAGGTGTGGTTGGGTCAAGATCAGGAAGCCCAGCCCAGCGTCCACGCAGGCAACGATGAGGTGGCCCACTTTGGAAACTTTGTCGATTGCGTAATCAGCCGGAAGGCCGAAGACCTCCACGCTCCGATCGAGGAAGGTTATGCATCCTGCGTGATGCTTCACCTGGCAAATGCATCCTATCGCCTGGGCCGGACGATATATTTCAATCCGGATTCGCAAGAAGTTGTGGGCGATGAAGAGGCTGAGGCTTTGGTGCGCGACGGAGGACGGGGATACCGGGCGCCATTTGTTGTGCCCGAAGAAGTCTAGCCCGTAGCGTCCAAAAACCCGATGATCTCTCCGAGAAGAGAATCGGTTACAGATGCGGCGCGACGTCACTCTCTTGCCCCTTTTTGCCGCCTCTGCCGATACTATGATGGCGCCATGCGCCGGGCGTTTGATGTTCAGGCATCGAGATGTAATTGTAGCTGCGAGGCCTGCACGCGCAAGGGCTTGGCGGGGTCTCGCTTTGTTTCTTGACACTGCGTGGTGCGCTTGGGTAGTGCTCTAACATTTAGAGCACTACCTGCGGTTGCCGTGTAATGCAAACTGTGGTGTAATTCCATTCGCTGCCCTGTCAGGGGCTCAAGCTTCCGAGTAACTAATTCAAAAGTATGATGGAAGTCGTCATGCGAACGCTCCAGATAACGGTGGGGATTTGCAGATGACCAGTTTAGGCATGAGGCCAACTGGATAGCATCTCCCTTGCCGGGGGGGCAGTCCAGTGCGGCGAGTTATCGTCCGGATGGCGCTACCCATATGGACAGTTTTTCCAACATCAATCTGCCGTTTCCTTTTCCGGACGCCATTCAGGAATTCAGTGTTCAGACCAGTAGCCTGACCGCACAGTGGGGGCTGTGCCCGGGCGCGCAGGTCGAAGTCATAACCAAATCTGGCGCCAATCATTTTTACGGGACACGTTTGAATTCGTGCGCAACGACGCCTTAATACTCGTGACTTTTTTGCCGCTACGCAGGACACACGAAGGAGGAACCACTTCGGCGGCGCCATTGGGGGGCTGATCAAACGAGGCAAGTTTGAGAGGAGGACCCATGATGAAAAGAATCGCAACGGGTAGTTTGGCAGCAGCAGTAGTGTTTCTGCTAGTTGCGTCTCCCACGCTGATTCGCAGTCAGGCAGTGGCCAACGCGCAGATTCAGGGCCTCATCACGGACCCAAGCGGAGCAGTGGTTCCGAATGCCAGGGTGACGGCCAGGCAAACCAACACCGGCTTCGTACGAAGAACGGTGACTGGCGCGAATGGGACCTACGTGCTCCCGAACCTTCCAGTGGGACCTTACGGCCTCGATGTTCAGGCCGGCGGTTTCGAAGCTTACGTGCAGACGGGCATCGTCCTCGAAGTCAGCAATAACGTCACAATTAATGTGGTGCTCCGGCTCGGGCAGGTGAGCCAGCAGGTGCAGGTGTCCGCCAATGCCAGCATGGTGCAGACAAACACGACCTCTCTCTCTCAAGTGGTCGATCAGCAGCGCATCCTCGACCTGCCGTTGAACGGGCGCATCGCCACGTCGCTGGTCATGCTGGCTGGGTCAGCCAGCGATAACGGTCCGGCGAGTCCCACTAACGATTTGACGGGCAGCAAGAACTACTACGCGGCAGACGACATCTCGGTGGCCGGCGGGCAGGCGAACGGGACAAATTACCTCTTGGATGGCGCCGAGCAGATGGACGCCTTTTCCTGGGTGAATATGCCATACCCCTTCCCCGACGCCATCCAAGAATTCAGTGTTGAGACCAGCAGCCTTTCCGCGCGCTACGGGTTCCAGGGCGGGGCCACCGTTAACGCCGTCACCAAATCCGGCACGAATCAGTTCCATGGAAACGCCTTCGAGTTCGTTCGCAACGGCGCTTTCAATGCCCGTGATTTCTTTGCGGCCACCCAGGATACCCTTCGAAGAAACCAGTTCGGCGGCACGGTTGGCGGACCAATCAAAAAGGACAAACTCTTCGGCTTTTTCGGCTATCAGGGAACTCGCGTCCGTACTGCACCGCCCTCATCGATCACCTTCGTGCCCACGCAGGCGATGCTGAACGGGGACTTTAGTGCGTTGGGCTCTGCCGCTTGCCAATCCAGCGGAGCTGCGAAAACGTTTACCAACCCGGCTACGGGCCAGCCGTTTGCAAACAATCAGGTCAACCCTGCAATGTTCAACTCCGTTGCGCGTAACTTGCTCAAGTATGTTCCCGTCTCCAACGATCCTTGCGGTGAGATTACCTACGCCATCCCGGAGCCGCAGAGCGAACAGCAATACATCGGCCGGGTCGACTGGAACCAGAGCGCCAAGAATAGCGTGTCCGGCCGCTACTTTTATGCGGACTATACATCTCCCGCGTCCTTCAACAATGACCTGCTTCTGACGACTCAGCGAGGGGTGCGGGACCGAAGCCAGTCGGCTATCATCGAGGATACCTATTCAATTTCCTCCACCACCCTCAATTCGGCCCATGTTGCCTGGACGCGGCTGGCTATTACGCGCGGTCCGGCGGCCAATTTCATCAATTTGACGGATGTAGGCTCTCAAATTGTTTCTGCGGTGCCCAACTTTATGGATTTCACGATTAGCGGCTATTTTGGCGCGGGCTGCGGCAGTTGCGCACCTGTCACCCTTGACGGCAACTCCATGCAGGCTTCCGACGACGTGGACATGATGAGAGGGCGGCATCACATCTCGTTCGGCGGGGAATGGCTCCACTATCAATTCAAGTACAAGAATATTTACCAGAGTAACGGCAGCCTCACTTTTAACGGTCAGGCCTCCGGCAACGCTCTCCTCGATTTCATGTTGGGATTACCCAATACGTTTCAGCAAGCCAATGAAGACTTCTATTTCGGAAGGCAGAACTACTTTGGCCCCTATGTCACGGACAACATTCAGGTGAGCAGACGCTTAAACTTGAATGTCGGCTTGCGCTGGGAGCCTTACTTGCCCACCAACGAGAAGTTCAAGCATATGGATCACATTGACCAGGCCGCGTTCCTAGCGGGAAAGACGTCAGGCGTACACCCCGATGCCCCCGCAGGCTTGTTCTTCCCCGGCGATCCGGGCATCCCCACTGGCGGCTTCACTTATAGCCGGCTGGCGGATTTTGCCCCGCGCGTGGGCTTAGGCTGGCAACCCGGCGGCAACGGACGCCAAGTGATTCGCGCCGGCTTCGGCGTCTTCTATAACGTTATGCCGACCGCCTATACGGAAGACCAAAACCAAGGATCTCCTTGGGCCAGTGAGGTGAATTTGAACAGTCCTCCGGGAGGGCTGACGAATCCCTGGTTAGGGTTTCCGGGCGGCAATCCATTTCCCACGCCTCAGGGGAAATTGACCTTTGTGCCGGAAGGCGCCTATTTCACCTATCCGCTGGACGCTCACGCAACGAGCGTCGACGTGTGGAACCTTACCTACCAGCGTCAGTTGACCAACAACTGGCTGATCTCGGCGAGTTATGTGGGCAACAAGACCACTCACATCTGGACGGGAGAGGACGTCAATCCAGGCATTTACATTCCGGGCAACTGTGTTGCTGGCCAATACGGCCTCACGCAGGCCGGTCCGTGTTCGACGACTTCAAACACGAACCAAAGGCGGCTGCTTTACCTGGAAAATCCTGTCGCAGGAGCGTTTTACTCGGACATCTTCCAGGCCGACGATGGCGCCAACGCGGAATACAACGCGTTTCTCGTGAAAGCGGAGCATCGGTTTACTAACAATTACACCATTCTTGCCAATTATACTTACTCGCATTGCATCAGTGAGGGGGACTTCGGGGGCGACCTGGGTGGGGCTGATAAAGAGCAACCGTTCAATCGAAACGCCGACCGTGGCAACTGCGGCTACGATTTGCGTCACAACTTCAATTTATCCTTTGTCGCCCTCTCGCCTCACTTTGCCGGCGTGTGGACGAACCGGCTGCTAGGCAACTGGCAACTCGCTCCGATTCTTTCAATCCATAGCGGAACGTGGTTTTCGCCCGCGACTGGCCTCGACAACTCCCTGACCAGCATCGGCTTTGACCGGCCGAACGTGCTGGGAAATCCTTACACAAAGAGCACCACCGGCAGCCTCCAGTGGCTGAACCCCAGCGTTTTTGCCCCGAATGCCTTGGGCGCCTTCGGGAACGCCGGATCGAATTCGCTACTCGGCCCCGGGTACTTTGACGTCGATGCGGATGTAAGCCGCTACTTTACCATTCGCGAAAACCAAAAGCTGGAGCTCCGGTTCGAATTCTTCAATTTGGGCAATAACGTCAATTTCAGCAATCCGGACAATAATCTGCAGGACGGCACCTTCGGTCAGATTCTTGGCGACTCGAGCCCACGCATCCTTGAGTTTGCGCTTAAGTATGCGTTTTAGGCCGTTATGAGCCTTAAACTGAAAATTCTGTTCGCGTTTTGTAGCGCCGGACTTTAGCCCGGCAGGCGCCGACCTAAAGGTCGGCGCTAAGGAATATCAAGGGCGAAGCCCTTGGCTAGTTCGAAAACAAGCCACGCAAACCCACGACAAATTCAAAGCGAATTCGTTGTGGCTCTCTGTCACCGCAGGCTTTTTATGCATCGCCGTGATTTTCTGAAAAACGGTGTTTTCTCCGCTGGTGCAGCATGCTGCGTTCGAGGCGTGCCGGCCCTCGGCTCGTCCCCGGCGCTCACCCGTTTCAAAGTGGGGGCCATCAGCGACGGTTTTTCGCAGGACTTTGAGAAGGCCCTGCAAATCATGAGAGGCTATGGGCTCTCGTGGGTTGAGATCCGTGATGTTTGGGGAAAGTACAACACCGAGGCAACTTCTCAGGAGATCAGCCGGATCAAGCAACTGCTCGATCAGTACAACTTCAAGTGCTCAGTGGTGGATTCGGCGCTCTACAAATGCACCCTGCCGGGAACTGAACCGATATACCACGAGGGCGGCTCTTACCCCTACTCGGGCCAGATGGACCTGCTCAAACGCGCGATAGACCGCGCCCACGCCTGGCACGCCGGCAAGGTGCGGGGCTTCACGTTTTGGCGGGTGGCTCAACCTGAAAAGATTTACCCACGCATCTCCGAGGAACTTGCCAAGGCCGCCGCTGTGGCCAAGGGCGGAGCGGTGCGCCTGGTGATTGAGAACGAAGAATCGTGCAATGCCGGAACCGGCCATGAGCTCGCTGCAGTCCTCAAGATGACTCCCGCAAGTAATCTGGGATACAACTGGGACGTTGGCAATGGGTATACGCATGGCGAAGTGTCATATCCTGACGGCTACAACGCGCTGGACAAGAGCCGCATCTGGCACATGCACCTCAAAGGCATGCAGTGTGGCGTTGGCCTTAAGCAGTGCCGTGAAACTTTCGCAGACGAAGGGGAGATCGATCTCGTCGGCCAATTCCGGACACTATTGCGTGACCACTACCACGAAACGATGTCACTCGAATGCGAATTTAGGGCGCCCGGAATGACTCACCCAAAGACCACCGAGCACTCCATGAGCGGCTTGCTGAGTGTGATCAACAAGGCCTTGGCATAATGGTCGGCAGCCAAATGCGGTGGTGAACCATATCAGAACTCACAATCGGCCATTGCACCTAATCTCGCCTCCCACCGAATCCGGCATACCCGCGTTCATGCGAACTGAGACATGCAGGCCTCACAAGCATTGTGCTGGGAGTGCCATAACCCGCCTCATCGGCAAATCACCGCGGGTGATTTCAAGAGGTGATCCTGAGCCATGAGCCGTCGTTGGATTGTCCTGTGGCTCGTGTTTTTCGGCATCGTAATCTGCTACACCGATCGCGGCAACCTCAGCATCGCGGCGCCATCGATCATGCAGGATTTCCGAATCCAGCCTGCCACGATGGGGGTGCTCCTCTCTGCCTTTTTCTGGACTTATGCACTATTCCAGATTCCGGCCGGCGCACTCGTGGACCGGTTTGGCATTCGCAGATCTTATGCGGCCGGCTTCTTTGTGTGGTCGATTGCATCGGCTTCCATCGCTCTTTGCCGCGGGGCGGGCGACATCATCGGGTTGCGCATGCTGCTGGGTCTCGCTGAATCGGTCGCTCCGCTAGCTAGCATCGCCTTCATTCGAAACAATTTTGCAGGGAAAGATCAGGGGCTACCGACAGCGATCTACATTGCGGGCCAGAATATCGGACCGGCGCTGGGTGCGCTCGTGGGAGCCATTCTGTTGGACCGGTATGGCTGGCGCATGATGTTTGCCATTACTGGGTTGGGGGCACTGATTTGGGTGCCATGCTGGCTGGGTGCCGCCCCATCTGACCGGACACTTGCTGTGCGCCAGGCGGAAAGGGCGGCAGCCGATCTGGCGGCGCCACGGCAGTGGACATGGCGCATGCTCCTGACGAACCGGACCTTCTGGGCAATGACCGTGTCAATCCTGCTGTCCTCTTATTATTGGTATTTCGTCTTGACTTGGATACCGAGTTACCTGATTCTCTCCCGAGGCTTTTCAACTCTCGGGATGGGACGCGTGGTTTCAATTGCGCTATTTACAATGGCCGTCGTGAATGTCCTCGCGGGTTCGGCTGTGGACAAATTAGCGGCGCGGATCGGTGTGTTTCGGGCACGTTTGTGGTTTGGCGTGGTGGGTTACGCGGGCACGGGCGCAATCCTGCTGTTGCTGATCGCGCGGGACCGGTCGTGGGCGCTTCCGATCCTCACGTTTTCCATGTGCGCGACCGGAATCGGCAATTCGAACTACTGGACAATCTCGCAACACGTGCCGCCAAAAAGTATGGTCGGGCGGACAATCGGGCTCCTGAACACCGCCGCAGTGGTGGCTGGCGCCGCAGCGCCGATTGTTACGGGATGGATACTTGGGCCGCAAAAGCAGTTTGGACCCGCGATTCTTGTCGCTGGCGCATGTCCTGTTCTGGCGTCCGTGTGCTTGATCATCGCGGGATCCACGGGACTCGAACGACTGAAAATTCTTCTCGCGGGGAAAGCTTACGCGGACGCCTAAGTATTGCGAGGTGCTAAATAATCATGTTTGCGGACCTAAAAGACGATCGTCCCACGCTTGACCGCCGGGAACTGCTCAAGATGGCCGGCGCGGCTACGGCGAAAACGGTTCGGGAGGTCTGATCACAGCAGGCCACCTGCTGATCACCGATGATATTTCCGGTGATTTAATGGCGCTTGACCCTGAAACTGGCAAGACTTTGTGGCATGACAAGGTCCCGTGGGTGGCCGCGCTTGTATTGTGCAGATCGTGTGGTTCACGCGTCGATCATCGGTGTATTATTGTGAACTGGACCGCCGCACGCTCTCCGATCTTGAGGAGAGTGCAAAATCTTGACTGCCCGCTGGAGGACCAACGGGTTATTCCAACTCCCGCTAACCGCTATTAGTTGCTTTTCGGAGGTCCTAACCGCGTCGACAATTGATGAAACCCATTCCGAACCACAAAGGGCTTTACCTGATTTTGTTCGTGGCTGCATGTTGCTGCGCCCCGTCTGCTTTGAATATTGCGCAACAGAAGGTCAAAATACGCCACGGACTCTGGCACGAATATCCAGCCGCGCAGGTCGAGGCTGGCCGCGTCCAGTTTCAGAAAACGTGTGCGTTCTGCCACGGTCCGGACGCCAATGGCGGCGACACGGGGCCCAATCTGATGCGCAGCGATGTGGTTCGACACGATGAAAATGGAAACCTGATCGGGCACGTCATTCGCAATGGATTTCCGGATAAGGGAATGCCCGCCTTCCATCTGAGTTCCGACCAGATCATGAATATCGTTGCGTTTCTCCGCTACCGTCTGGATGAATCCGATCGCAGATCGCCCCGGCACGCCGGCGCGGATTACTCCGCCGCAGAACTGTTGGTGGGCAACGTGCAAGCCGGCAAAGCGTTTTTCAATGGGGCCGGCAAGTGCTCAACTTGCCATTCACCGGAAGGCGATTTGAAGGGAATTGCCAGCAAGTATCCGGCAACGCAACTCCAGGCTATGTTTCTTTACCCGCAGGGGCAGCACGCCACGGCCACCGTGACCGATGCTTCCGGCAAAGAATACTCCGGCAGGATCCGCCTTCTCACCAGCTACGACATTGCCATTGTTGATGGAGCGGGCTGGTACCGTTCCTGGCCGATCCACTCCGTCAAGGTTCAACTTCATGACCCACTTGCGGCGCACCGGCAGTTGCTTTTCAAGCTCACAGATTCGGAAATGCATAACATCTTCGCGTATCTGGAGACGCTGAAGTGAGAAAGCTGATCGTCCTCCTGCTGTGGGCAACCGCCGTCCATGCGCAAGGCCTTAATCCGGAATCGCTGCTGAAGCCGCCCACCACTATGTGGCCCACCTATAACGGTGATTACACCGGCAGGCGCTTTAGTCCTCTGACACAGATTAATCAAACCAACGTGCGGTCGCTGACGTTGGCATGGGCCTTCCAGACTCACCAGCAGGCGATGAAATCCACGCCGCTGGAGGTGAACGGGATCCTCTATTTCACCGTGCCCAACCAAGTGTGGGCGGTGGACGCTCGAACGGGGCGGCAAATCTGGCACTTTGAGCGCGACTCCGGTGGAAACTTCATTGCTAACCGTGGCGTGGCGATGTACAAGGACCGGCTATTCGTGGGCACGCCGGACGCTCACCTGATCTGCCTTGATGCCCGAACTGGCAAGAAAATCTGGGACGTGGTCGTTGCTGATACGACGTTCGGATATTACATCAGCATGGCTCCCCTGGTGGTCAAGGGCCACCTGATCGTGGGCATTTCCGGCGATCAGACGGACATTAAGGCTTTTCTCGATTGCAGAAGCCCGATTGACGGCCGTCTTATCTGGCGATGGTATTCCACGCCCAAGCCCGGGCAGCCGGGAGCCAATACCTGGCCGAATGCCGACGCCATGGCGCACGGGGGCGGCACAACCTGGATGACCGGGGCGTATGATCCCGAATTGAACCTGATTTATTGGGGAACCGGGAATCCTCACCCCGTTTTGTCTGGGCAGGTGCGCCCGGGCGCGAATTTGTATACCTGCTCAATTGTGGCCATCAATCCGGACACGGGTAAAATGGTCTGGTACTTCCAGGCTTCGCCGCACGACACGCAGGATCGTGACGCGAATGAAACGCCTGTGATTTTCGACGCGGATTTCAACGGTAAGCCACGCAAGCTGCTGGGCCAGGCAAGTCGCAACGGGTATTTCTTCCTTCTCGACCGCGCAACAGGTAAGGCTCTGGTGAGTACTCCGTACGGCCCGCAAAACTGGTCAGAAGGGCTGAACAAGCGCGGCCAGCCGATTCCCAATCTGAGGAAACAGCCTCAGCCTTCGGGCACGTTGCTGGACGGTACTGGAACGAATTGGTGGGCGCCCAGTTTCGATCCGGAGGCAGGGCTTTTCTATGTCAATGGCTATCGGACCATCCTTATCAGCTATCTGACCAGGAACGGCTCGGAAGCCAACAATTCAGATCATCAGGGCGGAGTGGTCAGCCCGCTGTGGTCACAGGCACTGCTAGCGGCGATTAATTACAAAACGGGAAAGATCAAGTGGGAGCGCAAAAGCCCCGCGGTTATCGGCTTCGGCGAAAATGGTTCGGGAATTCTCACCACGGCTGGCCACCTGCTGATCACCGGCGACATCTCTGGGGATTTAGTGGCGCTTGACCCTGAAACCGGCAAGACTTTGTGGCATGTGTATGCGGGTGGCAGTGTGACTGGCTGTCCCATGACCTATGAACTGAACGGCCGGCAATATCTGCTCACCGCCGTGGACAGCGTACTATACGCCTGGGCACTCCCGATGGACCTCATCGCCTGGAGGTACCCCCAGCCACCATCGTTGACTTCTACGATTGGTGCCGACAATTGGTTGCCAGATCGACTCGGAAATTGGCCAATCCGGCGTCAGGTTGCCGAGCAACAGGCTACTCGTTGAGATGACCTACACCCGCTGGAGTACCGCGCAAGAATTTACCTTCATTCCGAAGGGAGCGCATCATGCCAGAACATTTTACGCGCCGGAACGTCCTCCAGGCCCTAGGTGCTACGGGCGTGCTGTCTGCTCTGGAGAAACCCGCCGGAGTGAGGCAAACTGCACCGGAAAATCCGCTTGAAGAGCTCGAAGCCAAAATCCGTGCCCAGCGCAACAAACGATGGCGAGGTTCTCCCCTCGGGAACCAATACCCTTTCATTAAGCAAGTGCAGGAGGAAGCGCTCCAAAGCCTGGCATTTCTCAAAGCACAGCCAAAAGATCTGGAAGCCTGGAAAGCCGAAGCCCGCTCGAAGGTCTTTGATCTGCTGCTCTACCGGCCCAGGCCGTGTGATCCGAAGGCCCGGATTCTGGGCAGAGTGGACAAGGGTGACTACATCCGAGAATACTTGCGGTTTCATACCAGTCCGGACATCGAGGTCGGCGCCTACTTCCTGATACCTAAGCGAGCGAAACTTCCGGCGCCTGCGGTGGTGGCACTGCATGATCACGGAGGATTCTACTACTGGGGCAAAGAGAAAGTGATTGAAATACAGAATGAAAACCCCGTGCTCACGGCGTATCGAAGCGAATATTACGACGGCCTCAGCTACCCGGCCATGCTCGCGCGGCATGGCTATGCTGTCATCGCCATCGATATGTATTATTTCGGCGAACGACGTTTGATTCTGGATTCAGACCTCGAGGAAGGAATCAATACCTGGTCCAAGCTGGAGTCATCTGAGACGATCAATAAAATAAACAGCCGAAATGGACAGCAGGAATGCTGGGTGGACCATAATTTACAGGACGTTGGCATTACGTGGGCTGGCGTGCTCTGCTGGGACGATATTCGGACGATCGATTATTTGGCTACGCGGCCGGAGGTCGATATCAACAGGGTCGCTTGCGCAGGTCTTTCCGTAGGAGGATGGCGAACCAACTTTCTGGCAGGCCTTGATCCGAGGATCAAGGCCGCCTGCGTCGCGGGTTGGATGACTTCGTTTTATCAAATAGTTCCGTGGTTCGTTTCGTATACAATCCCAGCGGGTAATGTGCCGGGATTGTTCAAATATCTGGACTATCCGGACGTCGGCTCGCTGACGATGCCAAACGCATTGATGGTAGTGCACGGCACCCACGATACCTTGTTTCCTCCAGAGGGCGTCGAGGCAGCATTCCGAAATTTGGCGCAATGTTACGCCGCCATTGGAAAACCCGAGCGCTTTACAACGTATACCTTTGAAGGCCCGCATAAATTTCCCGCCCGGGCCCAGCAACTCATGGTGGAGTGGTTTAACCGCTGGGTGTAATCGTAGCTCCGAAGTCCGGAAGGAAGGTTGGGCGTAAAAACACTATGAAAAACCACGCTGACCACCCCATGATCCCTTCCAAGCCCTGTTCGATCGGGCGGCGGGAGTTCTTGCAATCGGCTGCCACAGCGGGCCTCGCCGTAGCTGGGATAGAGGCTGCCGACGTCCGGCATAAGATAACTTCCCAAACCTTGATTCGAGTTGGTCTGATCGGTCGCGATGGTCACTGGGGGCTTCTCCTGAACAGCATTCCCAAGCTCTCTAACATTCGGTGGACGGCCTATGCCAAGGGAAGCCCCACTGAAGACAGCTCCTGGGTTAGGCAGCACCCCGCCAGCAACCGCGAGACCCGTATTTACGGTAGTTATCAGGAGATGTTGGCGAAAGAGTCTCTCGATGTAGTGGGAGTTTGTTTGCCTTTCTACCGGAATGCTCAAGCCTCGATCGCAGCGGCACGCAGGGGAGTCCATGTGCTGTCAGAAAAGCCGGCCGCGACCGAGCTCTCCGACCTGGCACGTCTCGAGCTGCAGGTGCGGCAAAGCGGAATCCAATACAGCATCATGCTCGACATGCGTACTCTGCCCATTTTTCGCTCTGCCCGCCAGGCCGTCCAGGAGGGATTGATCGGCGAACCTATTCTGATTTCAAGCCAGAAGTCTTACAAGTACGGAGCCGAGCGCCCCTGGTTCTACAAGGAACGAAAGACATACGGCGGAACGATTCCTTGGGTCGGGATCCACGCCCTGGACTATATGAAGTGGGTGTCTGGGCAGAAGTATACCCACGTAGCGGCTTATGAGGGAAACAAGGCGCACCCGAAAACGCCGGGATGCGAGGATCACGCCGGGTTGTTATTGCGCCTCGTAAACGGTGGCACGGCGACTTGCCACCTGGACTTCTTACGTCCTGAAGCCGCTCCTACCCACGGGGATGACCGCCTTCGCATCGCAGGCGGCGAAGGCGTCTTGGAAGTTCGGGGAGTCGAGGAGCGGGTGCACTTGCTCAGTCAGCAAGGAAGGTCCGGAGAACTGCCCCTCCCGCCAGCCGTGGATTTTTTCGCCGCCTTTATTGCCGCATTGCGCGGGGAAGGCCAGCCGCTAGTATCGAGCACGGATGCCTTTAACATCACGCGCACCTGCCTGAAGGCACGCGACGCTGCGGATAGGAGGACATGGGTAACCCTTTGAGCGGGAAGAAATCGTTGACCATCCAGCGGGGGACAATCCCGCTGCAGGCTAAACATGCGCAGGGCAGCGAAGCAGCAACCAAAGCTAACGACAATTTTTCCTCGCGCGCTTTGGGGGTTAGGGCAGGGGATAAGGGGGATCGCCAAAAGACGCTTGTCAAGAAACAAGAATTGACAACCTTGCAATGAAGAGAGTTGAAACCTATGCGAAACTTTTCGCGGCGCGAATTTCTTGGATCGTTCGCTACAGGGAGTCTGGTTGCCGGACGTAGTGCCGCTGCTTTAGGGCGCGCAGCGTCTGTAGCAGGGCCGCGCTATGACTTCCCGGCGGCACCCCGGCAGCGTTTGGCGGTTACTTCGTATCCCTTCCGCGAGTTGATTGACAGCCCCACCAATCCGGCGCGCGACAAGACCAAGCCGGGAATGGACCTGAAGGACTTTGCCGCGATGGTCGTGAGGCGGTTTGGCGTGCACAATATCAACCCGCTGGGCGCACACTTCCGCTCCACCGATTCCCGCTACCTCCAGGAATTCCGGGCAGCGGTCGCGAAGGCCGGCTCACACTTGGTGGATTTAGGCCTAGGCGGCGGCTACTTCTGGGACCCGGAGCTATCGCGAGTCCAGGCTTCGATCGATTACGGTAAGAAATGGATCGATATTGCGGTCGTCCTCGGATCGCCGAGTGTACGCCAACACCTCAACGGATCCCCTCAGGTTCGCCCGGATGTAACGCGCGCAGCGGCAAACCTTGCGCGGTTGGCCGATTACGGAGCCACGAAAGGTATCGTCGTCAATCTGGAGAACGACAGTCTACGAAATGAGGACCCGTTTTTCATTGTTGAAGTCATCGAGAAGGTTGGCAATCCGTACCTACGCGCGCTGCCGGATTTTGGTAATTCCATCCGGGGGCACGACGCTGCGTATAATCAACGCGCCGTAGCCAAGATGTTCCGGCATGCATTCAACATGTCGCATGTGAAGGACACGGTGGCGGGTGACGACGGTACGTTCTACAAGATTGACTTGGCCAAGATGTTTGTCAGCGCGAAAGCGAGCGGATATCGCGGCTACTTTTCGATGGAGTGGGAAGACAGCGCCGGAGACCCCTTCTATGGCACCGAGCGCCTCATCAGGGAGAGCTTAAGGTATCTATAGTCGCGCCCGTCGCCGGAAGAGAAAAGCCCGCGCTGGCTGCTTTGGATCTTCCCCGGTCTTTTCGGGCTGCCTGCCGATGATAGAAGCTCAGTATTCCACCTGACGATGTGTCCTGCCGCAACCGCCATCACCGCCGCGAAGTGTTGCGCCGGGGCAGGCGCGGGTAGCTGGAGGTTTACCGCAGAATGCCGAAATTGCTCTTGGCTCCCGGAAAAGAAGTGATCTTTTGGTTGCGAAGCACTCTCACTTTGTTTCTGGACAATACGAGAAGAAACGTCTTGAGAAGTTTGCTTACATGCACAATAATCATCGATCATGGAGTTCATTGCGTCCTCGCAAGAGCTTGAGCAGCGATTGGCCACGCCCAGCGCCCGCGATCTGGATTTTATCCGGCGAATTGGCGGCGACATCATCATCCTTGGAGGCGGTGGAAAGATGGGCGCCTCACTGGCCCGCCGCATCAAGCGAGCCGCGCAGGAATCCAGGGTGCAATTGCGGGTTATTGCGGTATCGCGGTTCGCTTCCGCCGATTTGGCCAATGCACTCAGCCGCGATGGTGTTGAGACCATCGCCTGTGATCTTCTGAACCAAGACGAGGTCGCGAAGCTTCCGCATTGTCCCAACGTACTATTTCTTTCCGGACGGAAATTCGGCTCGACGGACCGGCCTGATCTCACATGGGCCACGAATACGATTATCCCTTCTCACGCCGCGTTCCACTACCGGGCCTCGCGGATTGTTGTGTTTTCGACGGGCAATGTGTACCCGATTGTGAAGTTGAACTCCGGCGGCTCGCTTGAGGCGGATACACCCGAACCAGCCGGTGAATACGCCCAGTCCTGTCTCGGGCGTGAAAGAGTATTCGAATATTATTCGCGGGAATACAACACGCTCTGCCTGCTCTACCGGCTGAATTATGCCGTTGACCTACGTTATGGCGTGCTGGTTGACATCGCCCGCAAGGTTTATGCTGGAGACTACATTGATCTGACGGTTCCCGCTTTCAACGCCATCTGGCAAGGGGATGCAAATTCTTATGCCATGCGGTGCCTGGAGCATTGCGCATCACCTCCGCGCGTCCTCAACGTCACAGGACCTGAAATCATCTCCGTATGCGATGCTGCACAATACTTCGCGCGGCAGTTTCAGCGTGAGCCGCTTTTTCGTGGCGAGGAAAGCGACCGCGCGCTGTTGAGCAATGCTACTCTTTGCCACTCTCTGCTCGGTTATCCGGATGTTTCGCTTGAAGAATTAATGCAATGGGTTGCACACTGGGTGGCGCGCGGCGGTGAGAGCCTGAACAAACCCACCAAGTTCGAGATTGCGGACGGAAGATTTTGAATCCCCATGTCGTCACTCGATCAGATTGCACCTGAGGTACGTGAGATCCTGCGGCGCGGCGCCGTTATTCCCGCTCATCCGCTGGCGCTGAACGCCGCTCGCAAGCTCGACGAGCGGAGGCAGCGCGCGCTTACTCGCTATTACTGTGAGGCGGGCGCGCACGGTGTGGCGATCGGTGTCCACACCACGCAATTCGCAATCCATGATCCGGGCGTTGGCCTCCTCGAACCTGTCCTCACACTCGCCAGCGAGACCGTGCAACAATGTGAGCAAGATCTCGGCCGGCGAATCGCGAAGATTGCCGGCATTTGCGGCCCAACCTCGCAAGCCGACCGAGAGGCGAAGCTGGCGCGCAGGCTCGGCTATGACGCCGGGCTGCTGAGCCTCAGCGCACTCCGCACCTCTACAACCTGCGAACTGATTGAACACTGCCGGGCGGTTGGCGAGGTCATTCCAATCTTTGGTTTCTATCTCCAGGCTGCGGTTGGCGGGCGCGTGCTCGACGTTCAATTCTGGAGGCAATTCCTGGAGATTGAAAGCGTGATTGCCATCAAGGTGGCGCCCTTTAATCGCTACCAGACTCTGGACGTCATCCGCGCGCTGGCGGAAAGCGGCCGCGAGTCCGAAGTGGCACTCTATACCGGCAACGATGATAACATCGTTACCGACCTGCTTACGGAATTTCGGATTCGCGCGCGAGATCGAGCCGTAAACTTGCGATTTTCGGGCGGTCTTCTTGGGCATTGGGCCGTCTGGACCCGACGTGCCGTCGAGTTGCTGCAGCTTGTCCAGGAAGGCAGCGATCATCGCGAAAACGTCGCCGATTTGCTCGCTCGATCGGCGGAAGTTACGGACTCAAACGCGGCGCTGTTTGACGCGAAGAACAATTTCGCGGGCTGCATTGCGGGACTGCACGAGGTGCTGCGCCGCCAGGGATTACTGGAGGGGCGCTGGCTGCTCGATCCCGATGAAGGTCTCTCTCCTGGCCAGATGGAGGAGATCGACCGGATCTCCGTCAGTTATCCGCATCTGAACGACGACGCTTTTGTGGCTGCCCATCTGGATGACTGGCTTCGCTAAAGTCCGTGACGAACGGCCGGAAACCCCTCCAGCGGGGGCCCGCGGCTCGCCATTCTATCCCTAGGAGGTGAAGGCTTGGATCCGGCGAGTAACCCCGCATCGCCGCGGCGAGAGAGGGCTGGAGGTAAAGGTTGCGAAGAACCTGACTCAAACGCAACAAGTTCGCTGGTTCCCGAAGACTAGGCCGAGTGAGCAAATCTGAAATGCGCGTGCGCCGGATGACTTTAGAGGACATAGCAGCGGGCATGGAGTTGGTGCGCGCGGCGGGATGGAACCAAATCGAGGCAGACTGGAAGCGCTTTCTCGACATAGGCCCTATGGGATGCTTTGTGGGAGAAGCGGAAGGAGAAGTGTGCGGCACCGCCACAACCATCGTGTATGGTAGTGAGCTAGCCTGGATTGGAATGGTCCTGGTAAGCCCGCGCCAACGCGGCAGGGGAATTGGAACCGAGCTTTTGAAGTCGGCGCTCGGTTACCTAGATTCACAGGGGCCGCTAACGATTAAGCTGGATGCAACGCCGCAAGGCAGGCCCATCTACGAAGGGCTGGGGTTCGAACCGGAATACGAAATTGAGCGCTGGACCCTCGTCCCTTGCAGGAACACGGCAGCCCGCGGGGACCCCTCGGTGGAATATTCGGCGTGCTCGGACCTGGACGGTTTGCTGGCGATGGATCAGGCGGTTTTCGGAGCGAATCGTGAGGCGCTGCTCCGTTCCCTCCATCGCGACGCCCCCGAGTTCACTGCGGTAATTTGGGATAACGCTAGCGTGGCGGGCTACACGCTTGGACGGCACGGATTGCATGCGGACCAACTCGGCCCCTGGATGGCCCAAAATGAGCAGGTGGCAAGAAAACTTCTCGAATGTTTCCTGAGCCATTCGAGGCGCGAGCGGGTCGTTGCCGATTGCCTGAAGTCAAGTCCCTTCGCGAGGAAGCTCCTGCAATCAGCGGGGTTCGAGTTCTCCCGTCCCCTTACGCGGATGGTTCGCGGTCCGGATGGCAGCTTTGGGCGCCCTGAGCTGCTGTGTGCGATTTTAGGTCCGGAATTCGGTTGATTACCTTTTTGCGGCAATTTGATGGTTTTCGCATCTGGTTAGCTGGTAGCGACGATGCCTTCGCATTTTGAATTCGTCGTGGGCTGTTACTAGACAAAAGCCTACGGCGCAGAAAATCTCCCGCCACGGCCACTACAACATTCCAGGCCCTAGTCTGCGGCAAAGGCTTTCTTGATGGTGACTCACAGGTCGTCGCGGGTCTTCTTCGGCTGGTGGATTGTAGGCGCCGCCTTTCTCAATCTCTTTTTCGCGGTTGGCGTGGTCTTTTATGGTTTTCCGGTTTTCTATCCTTTGCTTGTCAAATCGCTGGGATTCACGCACGCCCAGGTGACCGAAGGATTCCTCTTCGGCTTCATGCTTGTTGGTCTGCCTTTCGGATTTCTGGCTGGAGTGCTGATCGACAGGATGGGCGCCCGAGCCGTGATTCTCTCCGGGATTGGCTTTGTCGGAGGATCTTTGATCCTGATGGGACTTATGTCCCGCTTGTGGCAATACGATGTCCTTTGCTCGACCGAGGTGCTTGGCTACGTTTTAGCAGGGCCAATTCCCAATCAGGTGCTAATCACAAATTGGTTCACTGCGAAGCGTGGCCGGGCCATGGGATATGCTTACCTTGGGCTGGGAATGGGGGGCGCGGCCTCTCCGGTGGCAATTGATCTGCTGATTCACGGTTTCGGATGGCGCCACGCCTTTGAAATAACGGGGGCAGCCATTCTGGCAGTGCTTTTCCCTGTCGGCCTGTTCGTTACCCGCTCAGCACCCGTTGAAATGGATTTGTCCCCTGACGGACTGATTGGGAACTCCGCGGCGACCGCGATCGGCAGGAGCGATTCGGGCGAGGAAGTGAAGGGTGCAGTCCGGACTGCAAACTTCTGGCTCATTGTTCTGGGCTGCACGCTAGTGATTGGCGCCATTGGGGCTGTGATTCAGCACTTGATCCTGTTTCTCGAAAACCAGGGCTATTCTGCAGGGAAATCGTCACTCTTCTTAAGCGCCATGTTAGTTTCGAGCCTGGCTGGCCGAGTACTCGTAGGATACCTGGCCGACCGGTTCCGCAAGAAGAACGTCATGGCCCTCTTCTATTTGGTTCTTGGGCTTTCTATCCCGCTCCTTTTCTTTGCGCGCCAGACGGCTCTGATGTGGAGTTTTGTTATAATCTTCGGCTTTGCGATGGGTGCAGACTACATGCTGGTTCCTCTTATCACGGCCGAGTGCTTCGGACTCAAAGCTCTCGGAAAGCTGCTTGCCCTCATCATCATGGGCTATTCGGTGGGGCAGTGGGTGGCACCCTGGTTGGCAGGAGTCATCTTCGACATGAACCACAGCTACGCGGTGGCCTGGTACACTATGGCGGGGGCAGCTGTAGCGGGGGCCATCGCGATCTATCTTGTTTCGCCACTGCGCGGGCGAAAAACCGCCAAGCTCATCGCCCCGGCCTTGGCTGCTCCCGAGGATTAAACCCAATGTCCAGATTCCGAAGTTTACCCAGCGCGGCACCCTTATTCATCGCTTTCAGCTTTTTCCTTGCCTGCGCGGTTCTCCCTGGTCCGTCAAGTCTGGGGGGTGGCCCACGGGGACGGCGCCTCTCCATCCGGGACAATTTTGATTCGGCCGGATTGAATGCTTGGGACATGCCGTTTCCTGAAGATTGGCAAATTCTGAGCGAGGGCAGCCTGCATTATCTCCATATGCAGCGTTCCCGGCCGCCTGGAGTTCCACGGCGCCCATTGCAGTTCGCGCGGCTGAAAAACATAAACGTTGGCAGCTTCGTCCTTGACGTAAAGGTGCGGCGCGCGGGCGGCTCGATGATTGTAGTTTTCAATTACGCCGACACGCTGCACTTCTATTACGTTCACCTTTCGGAGAATCCCGGGACTCAAATTGCTGTGCACAACGGCATATTCAAAGTAAACGGGGCGCCGCGCAAGCGGATTGCCGGTCTCGACGCGGCTCCGGCGCTGCCGGACCGTTCCTGGCATGATGTGCGGATCGTGCGCGATGTCCACTCAGGCTCAATCAAGATTTTTCTCGACAAGCAAACGAAACCCCGTTTCTCGGTGATGGACCGCACCTTCAAGTGCGGACAAATCGGCCTCGGGTCCTTCGATGAGACCGGCGACTTTGCACAATTCCGGTTGCACTCCGAAGACGCACAATGTCTTCACTCGGCGAAAAGGTGATGCGGGGTGACTGCCCCTTTGCCATGGCCAGGCGAGGGAGAGAAGGCAGGCTTTCTGAAGGGAGGCGCGCAGACCCTTCCGTTCGAGTCTATGCGAGCATGATGCCCGACGGCGAGATAGTTTCCAGACCGGCCCGGGGGTTGGGTTGTGAAAGACCTAAGAGGCTGCCTGCATAACTGTTGGGAAATCGCCAAGTCACTCGCTAGCGTTAGTTGGATACTGGGGCTGTTTCTAACACCTACCGAGTTTCCATGATCGGCTTCAGCCCTGGCGTCACTTTCGTCCCTCGCGGGAGCTTCAGCAGCGGCCGATCGGCGTTCTTTCGACGTGCGTCAGAGAGCGCCGCTACAGAAACCGACGTGGCCCGTAATCCTCGTCAGCCTTTTACTCACCAAAGTACATCCCCAACCCCTCGCCCCGAGGCTTGCCACAGTTTCAAAATCTCGAACATCATGGTAGTCGCATAGGTGACTGCGATCCAGACACAAACGGCCTCGATGGGCAGCCGCGACCATGCTCCAAGAAATACGCCCAGCATCTCGTTCTCGTGGTAGTCCCACCAGCCGTAGGGCAAAGCCAATGTCGCTTCCCAAAGCAGGCTGATGAGAACCGAGCGAAACGAGAATCCCGATAGTCCGCCAGAAAGCCTTCTGCAGGATCTGGCCTCCTTCGTGTGGTAGGAACCAGAACGCGATCACGGCAATTGAAATGATGAACAACAGCATGCTCCAAGTATACCCGTGAGGCGTGGGATTCGCGGCGACAGCTAACACTCCGGGTCGCCGAACGGTGTTCAGCATAAGCGCGGCCGGAACCGCGACCATCACGAGCATGGCAACGACGATCCACGCACTCACGCGCGGAGAGGGAGAACTAATGGTTGCAGGCTTTGGCATGATGAGGACTCTCCAGCAGTCGGCATTCAAAGAATTTCTCGCTTCTGACGCGCTCCAAGAACGAAATCGGGGCGATAGCGATGAAATTTTTAGCGTGACAGCGTTTACAGTGTTGCGTGTAAACGGTCTCGCTCGTCTGAGCCGTTATTACACGACGATTCCTGCAAGACAAAACGAAACGACATATTCCCAGGCAAGGACTGGCGCATAAGGAGGGAGATTCCAGAATGACGAATTTGCTGTTTTGATTCGTCGCGGACCTTTTTCTTGCCGGCTCGGACTGATTGCTGCCCCTTTGATAGAAAAGAACCACGGCAAGAAACGCTTGCGGTAGCCACCTCTTGTGCTTGGGGATAGTCTCTATGAAAAAAACCATTGGCGATAACGAAATTCCACAAGGCTGGACTTTCGAGCGCGGCCTCGAGCTTATCAAGAAGGCGGGCTATGATGGCGTCGAATTGTGGCTGGGAGACGTTCCCTGGTTCCAAATGGATACCACCGACGCGCAAGTCTCCGCGTTGAGGCGCAAGGTGGAGAACGCCGGATTGGTCGTCTCCAATGTCTCGACGGGTCTCCACTGGAGGCATCCCCTTTCGGCGCGCGACCCGAAACTGCGCCAGGAGGGCATCCGCATTGTCGAGCGCCAGATCGAGACGTCTCATCTTCTTGGGACGGACGCCATCCTGGTCGTGGCCGGGCTGGTCACGGAAGAAGTACCCGACAACGAGGTCTATCGCCGGTGTGTGGCGGCGATGCAGGAGGTTGCGCCTAAAGCCGCCCGAGCCGGTGTTAGAATCGGGTGCGAGAACCGCAATTCAGAACAAAAGTTTCTCCTTAGCCCGAGAGAGTTTCTCCAATTCCTGAAGGATGTCAATGAGCCTTACGTCGGTCTCCATCTCGATGTCGGGAACATTCATGACATAGGCTTTGCGGAGCAGCGGGTGGAGATCCTCGGCCCGCAGATCACGCGCATCCATGTGAAGGACACCATGAAGAAGCGCGGCCATTGCTGCGACAGCGTATACACAAACCTTTTTCTCGGGGACAACAACTGGCCTGCCATCCGCGCCGCGCTAATGAAGGTAGGTTATGACGGATGGCTCGTCACCGAGATGGAGCGTAGGTACAGTTGCGCACCTGACCAGCAATTCTACGATACGGCCGCCGCCATCGACCGCGTGATTTCCGGGAGGCTCTAAGGTGAACCTCTCCCGTCGCGATTTCCTCCGTTACGCGACCTGCGTTTCGGCCGGGTCATTCGTCAGCGGACTTGGAAGGATTGCTCCTCCGGCACTGTCCGAGTACCGCGAAGGCGGCCTGAGGCCCAGTGGTGCAGTGTTTCTTCTAAGGCATTCCTGCGCTCTCATGGAATCTCTCGATGGGTACCAGATGGCCCTAGGTGCCGCGGGAAAAAGATTTGGCGTCCTCACACACGACTCCTCCTGCGAGAATTTCGTATACGACCCCTCACCCGGCCGGCTTCGTCGGCTACCCTCTCCCCTGGAGTCTGTGGGACAACTAAGGGTGAGTGAGCAAAGCGAGCTTGCGAGGCACTTTTCGATGGCGAATTTTTCAGGTTGTTTGCGTTTGCCTCAGCCCCGAGGACCTCAACTTCGGCGGTGGAGGTG
>JBOGJY010000012.1:0-8923 GCA_050745325.1 Terriglobia bacterium | reverse complement strand
GGTCTCCTTAGGGACTCTCTTCCTCACCTTCTCACTCCTGCAAACATCCTTGCGAGGCAACATTGTAGTGCCGGGCTTTAGAGTCTGTGTGAAAACGCCGGAAAAGGCGCTGTAGCTGCGGCCTCTGGCCGCCGGTTCTTAAAGAGTAAAGACCGGCGAGAGGCCGCCGCTACAACTTCTGTTGCTCCCCTTCGGGGAGCAGGAGCCGTTGGCGCAAAAAGCTTGACTCATTCACGCCCGGCAGATGCCGCCCTAAAAGGGCGGCGCTACACAGCGGGAGCAAGCTCACGAACTTCAAAATCGCTTAGCAGGCAAGGGATGTTGCACGGGCGGGCTTCAGTTGATCCAATGGTCCGGACCCTTCTTCTTTTTCGGGTCTCGCATATAAACTTCAAATTGCTTTCTCAGCTTGGCCCGCCGCCAATCGTCATAGCGATGGCGCAAGCGGGGTGAAAGGCCAGGGCCGCGAAGGTAGAGGTATCCGATCAGCAAGCCGCTCAGATGGGCAACATAGCTGACGCCTGAGTTCGGCGATCCCAGAAGGTCCACGAATTCGATCACGCCCATGATCACCACAAACCATTTCGCTTTCATGGGAATGATGAGGTAATAGATGATGCGGTTCGGGAACAGAACTCCGTAGGCAAGCATGAGCCCGAACAGCGCCCCCGAGCAGCCGATGGTCATCGTCAGGCTGCTCGGACCCATCAACACATCAACGACGCCGGCGCCCACTCCCGTTAAGAAGTAATAGAAGAGAAACTGCTTGCCGCCCCACACGCTTTCTACCTCGGGTCCAAAAACCCAAAGTACGTAGAGATTGAAGATGATATGGAAGAAGCCAGCGTGCAAAAATAGGTAGGTCACAGGCTGCCACACGTACAAAGCGTGGGTGACGGCGTAGGGCGTGAGGCCAAACAACTCAAAAGGCAGCCGCCATCCGGCGATTTTCAGTGGGAAATAGGTCAGCACGAACGCCGCGCCGGTGGCGACGAGCAGCCGCTTGACCATCGGGGTCAGGGGAGGGAAGAAAGTGATTTCATATTCGCGGTAACGGACCATTTTTGAAGCCTATCATAAGAGAAGGGGTTCATGTCACAGGCGAAATCAGGCCCCAAGCTTCTTGCGGACCATTTCACTGAGCCGTTTTCCATCAACGGTTTTCCCGGATAATTTGGCCATGGCGGCCTTCATCACGCGTCCCAGATCCTTCGCCGAGGCCGCGCCCGTTTCTGCGATCCCCGCCATCACCGCCGCATCCATATCGTCCTCCGTTGCGGCTGCGGGCAAATAGCTTTCCACGATCTTCATTTCGGCCAATTCTTTATCCGCCAGCTCCGTCCGCCCAGCCCCGCGAAAAGCCTCGGCGGAATCGCGGCGCTGTTTAACCAAAGTTCGCAGGACGGCTTGCGCTTCTTCATCGGGCAAAGCTTGTCCGCTCTCAACTTGCTTGAGCTTCAGCGCAGTTTTCATCATCCGCAGAACGCTCAGACGGAGCGCCTCCCGCTGCTTCATGGCCACCACCAGATCCGTGTCTATTTTTTCAACAAGAGTCATCTGCCGTTATCCTTCCGTATGATTTGTAGCGAGGGCTCGTAGTTCAACGCTGCGGCTTTTGAGGTTGTGACGCGCCGCAGGGTTAATCTACAAACCTTGCGCCACAAGAACAGCGGCGGCAAGCTTGCCGCATTCCAAACTAGCGTATCAAATGCGCAGCAGGCGCACCAACTCGTCTTCGCCGATTATTCTCACTCCGAGTTCTCTGGCCTTCTCGAGCTTTGAACCGGGCTCGGCGCCCGCCACAACATAACCGGTTTTCTTGCTGACCGATCCGGTTACGCGCCCGCCGGCTTCTTCGATCATTTTGGTCGCATCGTCACGCGAATAATGTGGAAGCGTCCCGGTAAGAACGAAGAGCGTTCCGAGCAGCGGCTTGGGGCCCCGCTTTGCCTCCTTTTCCGCTTCGAACTGGAGTCCCGCGGCGCGAAGTTTTTCCAGCAGGAGCCGGTTGCGCTCTTCGGCAAAAAAACTGGCGATACCCTGCGCCGTCTTGGGGCCAATCTCACGCGCCTCATCCAGCTCATCTTCATTGGCTTTCGCCAGGCGGTCGAGCGATCCGAAATGGGCCGCAAGCAATTGCGCTGTGCGCTCACCCACGAAGGGCATCCCGATGGCAAAAATGACGCGAGCCAAAGGCGCCTTCTTGCTTTTCTCAATCTCTTCGATGAGGTTGGAAGCGGACTTTTTCCCCATGCGCTCAAGACTCGCAAGCTGGTCCGTGGTGAGCGAATAGAGGTCCGCCGCGTCTTTCACCTTGCCCCCGCCGACGAGTTGATCGACGAGAGCCTCACCTAAACCGTCAATATCCATAGCGCGCCGCCCGGAAAAATGAAGGATCGATTCCTTGCGTTGGGCGGGGCACGCAGCGTTGACGCAGCGGTAAGCGACTTCGCCTTCGGCGCGAAGTACGTTTCCTCCGCACACCGGGCATTCCTGCGGAATGCGGAATTCGCGCCCATCTTCGGCGTGTTTTACCACCTTCACGACCTGCGGAATGACTTCTCCGGCCCGTTGGATCAGGACCGTGTCCCCAATACGCAATCCCAGGCGCTCGATCTCATCCATATTGTGAAGGGTTGAGTGGCTGACGGTGACGCCACCGACATCGACAGGATCGAGGTCGGCGACGGGCGTCAAAATGCCGGTGCGCCCAACCTGGATGCGAATATCTTTCACCATGGTCGTCGCCTGGCGCGCCGGGTATTTGTACGCAATCGCCCAGCGCGGCGACTTGGCGGTGCTGCCCAGCTCGCGCCATAGCCGCGTCTCGTTCACCTTCACTACGATGCCGTCGATCTCGTAGCCGAGGCTGTCGCGCTTGCCCTCCCATTCCTGAACGAAGGCGAGCACGTCTTCAAATGAAGCGCAGACGCGCCGGTGGCGATTCACCTTGAACCCCATTTTTTCGAGCGCATCCAGCGCCCCGGAGTGCGTCGCGGTTGGAACTTCACCTGCGACCAGCAGATAGTAGTGATACATGTCCAGCTTGCGCTTCGCCACAATTCTAGAATCCAGCAACCGCATCGTGCCGGCGGCGGAATTGCGCGGGTTGGCAAACTTCGGCTCGCCTGCTGATTCGCGCTGCGCGTTCAGCCGCTCGAAGGCTTTCTGCGGCATCACCACTTCACCTCGAACCTCAAGGCGGCGCGGACCATCCAGCGCGTGAAGCTTCCGGGAATTGATTCTGAGCGGAACCGATCCAATGGTTTTCACGTTGGGGGTTACGTCTTCGCCCTCGGTTCCATTCCCGCGGGTCACGCCGCGAACCAATACACCGTCCTCATACGTCAGCGCCATTGAAAGCCCGTCGAGCTTCAGTTCCGTCACATATTCCACCTGGTTCCGTCCGGAAAGCTGGCGTACGCGGCGGTCGAAGTCCCTCAGTTCGTCGATGGAATAGGTGTTGTCCAGGCTCATCATGGGAATCGAATGGCGCGCTTTTGGCAGCGTGCTGACCGCCTCGCCGCCTACGCGCTGGGTCGGCGAATCCGCCGTAACCAGCTTCGGATGCTCCCGCTCGAGGTCCTGAAGCCTCCGCATGAGCTGGTCGAACTCGGAGTCAGAAATTTCCGGGTCGTCCAGCACATAGTAACGGTGCTCGTGGCGCCGGATCTCATCGCGCAGCTTTTCGATTTTCTTCTCGACCGGCAAGATTTCCTCGCGTAGTCTTACGAATTTAATTCCAGGCTAGAAGTCTCGAAGTTCAGAACTTGATGTAAATGAGTCAAGTGTTTTGCGCCGGCGGCTCCTGCTCCCCGAAGGGAGCTACAGCGCCTTTTCCGGCGTCTTCACGCAGACGTTATAAGGGGCCGAACGCCTAACGATCTTATTGCGCCTTATGCGCCGGTCAGGTAATGGTCTGACGATATTCAACCCCTCCGGGGTTTCCGGGGGATGACCGTGGTTCACGTTCCGTGGGTTCCACCCACGGCACTTCATCTTCCACCGCTTCGCGGTGGCGTCACACCTCGTTGGTCTGAGGCGACGCCTCGCTAGAATTATGGCATAGCTGGAAGGCTCTCACCCACTCGTTTGCGTCCTGGGTGGCCCGTTTTGAGCTAGAGGGCACGGCTCCTTGACAGGCGCGTGTTTCAGCACTAACTTTTGAAAAGGCGCGGGCTGCCATTTTCGCGTCCGCGCAGAACGAGGCCACCGTGGCTCCGGAGGGATACTCACCAGCTATGAAACGAGTCTTATTGGTAACACTTCTTGCAATCCTGCTGGGCGCCTGCCCAGTTTCCTCACTGTGGGCGCAACGAACCTCCGGGCCCGAACAACCCAATAACGCGAGGTTTGGCGATCCAAGTGTCTTTGGAATGAACTACCAGGATTACTTCTATGGCGTCATCACCAAAATCGAGCCGGACGAGCTCGTCCTTGGCAAGACAAAAGTTGGCACACCACAAACCATCCGCCTGACGAAGAAAACAAAGTATGTGCGGGACAAGAAAAAGAGCTCGTTCGCTCAGCTTAAGGCCGGCGAGATGGTATACATTGACGTCAAGACAGATAAGAAGACGGGCACAATGACGGCCAGGAAAGTGGTGAGCGGCATGGATGTGACGGTTGTCCCCTGAAGTTCCGCCGAGCGCGGTGAGAGGCGCCGGAAATGCTGTAGCGGCTGCCTCTGGCCGCCGGTTTTTAATATTAAAGACCGGCGGCGGGGACGCCGCCGCTACAACAAAGGCTTTTCTTGAAGCAGGCCATTCTGATTTACAATCCAGTCGCTGGCAGAGACCCGCGCCGGCGCGAGCGGCTGATGCAACAAGCGTGCGCTGCGCTGAACGCATCGGGGATTACCGTCAATATGGCGCGCACGGACGGGCCTGGAGCGGCTACGGGGTTGGCGCGTGCGGCCGCTGCTTCCGGCAGCGATCTGGTGATCGTCTGCGGCGGAGACGGAACGATCTACGAGGCGGTCAACGGCCTCGCTCCCGCGAACATTCCGCTGGGTATCCTGCCGGGAGGCACCGCGAACATTATCGCCAAGGAGCTTGGCCTTCCCCATCATCCTGTCCGGGCGGCGCGCGAGCTTCCGGGGTGGCTTCCCCGGCGGATCGCCCTAGGGCGCGTTACGGGCTGCGCGGCGCCGCCATCAAACGGGGTGGAATCCGTTGAGCGGTATTTTCTCAGCGTGGCGGGTGTGGGGTTTGACGCTTACGTCATTCACCGTCTCGGGTTCCGGCTCAAGATGTCGCTCGGTGTGGCGGCGTACGTCCTCGAAGGTGTCCGTCAAGTGATGCGGTATCGGTTCCATCCCATCGTTTGCCAGACGGATGGCCGGAAATTTACGGCGACCTTCGCTATTGTCCAGCGCACCAGCCGCTATGCAGGCTGGTTTCGAACCGCTCCGAACCAGTTGGTCACCAACCCGTTGTTTAGCCTGACTCTCTTTAAGAGCCGCAATCGCCTTCGCTATTTCCTCTATGGCGCGGCGGTGCTCACCGGGCGGCGGTTGCGCGACGCGAACCTGACAGAAACCTGCAAGGCAACTTTCAGCCCGGAACAGCCCGGCGCGCGCGTCTATTTTGAGTTGGATGGAGAGCTTGCCGGAACCTTGCCCGCGACGTTTGAAGTGGCGCCCGATGCTCTGACGCTCTTGATGCCGCCCCACCGCGGTTAGTCATATCCTGCTGGGCGCCGCAAGGAAGAGCGGAGCGCGGGGCCAGGGCATCGGTTATAATTAATACCGCTGAGGCGATAATGCGCTTTTTACCGCGCCAAAAGTGAGATAAGATGCGGCAATTGAAGCCCGCGCCTGGCCTGCGCCTGGGGTATCCCGGGATGAGCGGGAAAGAGCGGCTTCCTCGAGTGTGTCCCGCGCTGAGACGGGAGGAATAAATGCCAGAACAGGTTTTCATTTTTGATACGACGCTGCGCGACGGCGAGCAATCGCCCGGATGCAGCATGAACCTGAAGGAGAAGCTCGAGATGGGCCGCCAGCTTGAGCTTCTGGGCGTTGACATTCTCGAAGCGGGTTTTCCCATCGCCTCGCAGGGCGATTTTGAGGCCGTCGAGGTGGTTGCGGCGGAAATCCGGGAGCCTGTTATTGCGGCCTTGGCGCGCGCCAGCCAGTTGGATATTGACCGCGCATGGGCGGCGTTGAAGGGCGCGGCGCGGCCGCGGATTCACATTTTTCTGGCAACGTCCGACATCCACTTGAAATATAAGCTGCGGAAGACACGCGAAGAAGTGTTAAAGCAGATTGGCTGGGCGGTTGGCCACGCAAAATCTTATTGCGGTGACATCGAGTTTTCGCCCGAAGACGCCGGGCGTACGGAGAGTAATTACCTCATCGAATGCTGCCATGCCGCGGTTGAGGCAGGCGCTACGGTGCTCAATCTGCCTGATACGGTAGGCTATTGCCTGGAGTCGGAATACGAGGCCATGTTTGCCCTGGTGAAAGCGAAAGTCCCAGGCATGGATCATGTTGTGCTCAGTACGCACACTCACGATGACCTTGGCCTGGCTGCCGCCAACACGCTGGCGGGAATTCGCGGTGGGGCGCGGCAGGTGGAGTGCACCATCAACGGCATTGGTGAGCGGGCTGGCAACGCGGCGCTCGAAGAAATAGTGATGGCGATCAAGGTGCGGAGCGACGCGCTCGACGCCGTGACGGGGGTCCACACCGAGCAGCTTTATCCGTCGAGCCAGCTTCTCGCGCGGCTCACCGGCATGGTGGTGCAGAGAAATAAGGCCGTGGTGGGCCGTAATGCGTTTGCGCACGAAGCCGGCATCCATCAGGATGGCGTGCTCAAGAATGCCATCACTTATGAAATCATGCAGCCAACCAGCGTGGGAATGCCTTCGAATGAGATGGTCCTGGGAAAGCACTCCGGCAGACACGCCCTGGCCAAACGCTATGAGGAACTCGGCCATCAGTTGAGCAAGCCGGAGATTGACCGCGCTTACCAGTCCTTTACCGAGCTGGCGGACCGCAAGAAGGTGGTGTATGACGAGGACCTGATCGGCATCATCTCCGAAGGGTTCGAGAACGCGCCGGACACTTATACGCTGAAAACATTTCAGAGCGTTTCCTCGAACGAAGGTCAGTCCACGGCCACCGTAGAGCTGGTGAAGGACGGGCAGACCTACCATGACTCCGCCACCGGTGACGGGCCGTGTGACGCCGCCTTTCGCGCCATAGACCGCATTACGGGGATTCCGGGCGCGGTCGGCAACCTTTCTGTGGCCACCAACGGCCAGGGGACGCTTGGGATGGCTGAAGTCAGCATTCGCGCGCGGTTTCAGGGGCGCGAGTTTACGGGCGCATGGGCCAGCCAGAACGTGGTGGAAGCTGCGGCTCGCGCCTATCTCCAGGCCGCCAATCGCGCCGCCTACGAACTGAAGCGAATCGAGGAGGCTGCGTCCGCTCCAAAGACTCTGCATACTGACCAGCGCGTTGACCGGATGTATCCGGGCGGGTACTGACCCGCGCCTTATTCCGCGCAAAGAACGCGACGCAAAACTTGGTAGTGTCCCAATAGTGCGTTGTGACGGCATTCGGTATCGTCGCGCACGAGGAGCAAAGCGTTTGCATTTACGATAAGGTACGGCCAAAATGAAAGCGCAATTCGATAGAATACGAGAGATCCTGAACGAAATGGAGGCATCGTCAGCTCCTAGCGTTGCGGAGGGTGACGACCGTGGCTTTTCTGCTATGGAATTGCCTGTAATTATTCAGGAGATCGTGGACGACCTCCAACCGCTCTTGTCGCCTTACGAAGCGGCGTTCTACTGGTACGCTTTCAGGCACTCGGTAGCAGAGAACGGCAATCCGCACGTTAGGCTTAGTGGTAAGGCGCTTCGGCGCGGAGTTGTCCACTCGTCCTACTCGACAGCGATTAAAAACACGATCTCCGAGACCAAGGTTCGTGAGATTTTCCGTAAGTTGGAAACCATTGGCGCTATTCGTAAGGAAGGCGAGCCAAACAGGGATGGAACTCCATACCGTGTGTTGATCCCCGATGAGATTGAGGTATGCCGCAAGTTCCGAGCGGAACGAACAGCGATAGAGCCAAAGGCCGAAGTCATCGCAACCGAGATCGACTATTACAACGTCCGTGAGAACCGAATCAAGGTGTACGAACGAGACGGCTATAAATGCCGCTATTGCGAAAAGCAACTGACTCGGTTCACGGCCACACTCGATCACGTCCTGGCAGTAGCCGAGGGCGGCGACAACTCATTCGATAATCTCGTGACCGCCTGCCTGAGCTGCAATTCACAAAAGCATCATCGTCCGGTTGGTGACTTCCTTGCGGAACGGTCGGCGACGTGACATCAACGCAGACTTAGGACACTGCCCAAAACTTTCTTTCATGCTGCCCCCCTCCGTTGGGCGTGTATACTTATATTTGGTGTATTTTCTACCCTTGCCACGCTTGGCAATGCGCAACACCAGGTCGCGCAGCTTCAGGGCGCGGCAAGGGTTAATCGGCTGCCGGCGCTCTGCTACGTGCCGGCGGCGAATGTGAACATAGGATATTGACGTCGGCATGAAGATTAAGGCGCTTTTTTTTGGACTCGCTCACGACCTGACGGGTATGGCTGAAGAGGTGACGGAAGTCCCGGAAGGCGAAAGCCTGGGCGGCCTGTGGAAACGCTATCAGGAGCGTTTTCCGCGTTTGGGACGGGTTGCGGATTCACTTCTTATCGCGGTGAATGAGTCGGTGGCGGAACACTCCAGGGTATTAAAGGACGGCGATGTAGTCGCCTTCCTGCCTCCGGTCAGCGGCGGAGAGGAGCGTGACTGCCGTATTACGCGGGAAGTCATCCCAACCTCCTGTCTTGCCGCAGGGCTGAGGGTTCCCGAGAACGGAGCGGTGGTGGTGTTTGAGGGGATCGTCCGCAATCACTCAAG
>JBOGJY010000011.1:0-4248 GCA_050745325.1 Terriglobia bacterium | reverse complement strand
GCGGCCTGCCTTCGCCTTCTGGTTTGGCGCGTGCTGTTCTTGAATGGGGCTTTGTCATTCGCTTCCTTTGCATTGCCGCGCGTTAATTTGTTTTATGGCGCTGTTGCCGTCAGGCTCGCCTGCAGCGTCATTCGGTGTTCATCTTGCAATTCAAAACACTCCACCCATACTTTTGATTCATTCATTTCAGCGACGGGATGCAGCGTTTTACAGTTTTGGACGTCTCGTACGAATCGACCCTGGCGCTGGTGAGGTTCGGACGATTGCCGCGCCGCGATGAACTCGCATGACGATCTATGTTTCGCCTTCCACGGTTGTCTTTCCCAGCCGGTCTAGCCGGCCCGGCCGCTCCGGCCAAATATTCCATTGCCTACGGCGAATGCTGGATTAACAAGGTACGTCGAAAACCAGAGACTAAGTATTGAACGCGCGATCTTAGCGATTGATGATCAGGGCGCTGGAAGCGCAATTGCGGGCTGCGACCGAAGGGGGGGTCTGTTTCGATGCGAGGGCTCGCGCGCTGTACGCCACTGCTGCAGGGAACTATCGCCAGATTCATGTTGGCGTTGTAATCCCAAGGCCGCACAGGCTCAACGCCGGACACGACCATGCTTGAGCGGCAATCGCGGCAGGGCTTGCAGGCGGCGCCGCACTGCTTGCAGGGAGCTTGTTGTGGAGGTTGATGAGGAGACGATCATGAAGTCTAAGTTGATTGGTCCCGGTGGTGAAACGACCTACGTGCTTGTTTTCGACGAAGGGGATGAGGTGTCTTCGGGTCTCCTGAAGTTTGCCAAGGAGAATAAGCTCGGAGCATGTCAAATCACGGGCATTGGTGGTTTCCGGGAGGTGACCCTGGGATATTTCGAGCTCGATAAGAAAGCTTACAAGAAAATACCTGTCAGAGAACAAGTCGAAGTGCTGTCACTGGCTGGCGACATTACCCATGAAAATGACGAGCCGAAAATCCATGCGCACGTCGTAGTAGGGACATCAGAAGGCGCGGCTCTGGGCGGCCATTTGATCGAAGCTTATGTCCGACCCACCCTGGAAGTGATGGTGAAGGAATCGCCAAGACACCTGCATCGCGTGTTTGATGAATCAGTGGGGCTGGCATTAATCCGGTTGCGACTTGGTTGAAGTGAGACCAGCCGGAAATGGAAAGGATGATTTCATGCCGAAAGAAGGTTCGGGCGAAGTGGTGGTGGTCACGGGCGCTTCAGCCGGCGTGGGCCGCGCCACGGCCAAGGCGTTCGCCCGGCATGGAGCGCGGATCGGGCTTCTCGCGCGCGGTCATGACGGATTGGAAGGCTCGCGGGCTGACGTGGAAGAAGCGGGAGGCGCCGCTCTGGCGCTGCCCACAGATGTTGCTCACTACGAAGAGGTGGAACGAGCAGCGGAAGCCGTGGAGAGGGAACTGGGTCCTATCGATATCTGGGTGAATAACGCTATGACCACCGTGTTTTCACCCTTCAACGACATTACGGCTGACGAATTCAAACGCGCTACGGAGGTTACCTACCTAGGGACTGTCTACGGCACTTTGGTAGCTCTCAAGAGAATGAGGGTCCGCGACCGGGGTTGCATTGTGCAGGTGGGTTCCGCGCTTGCTTATCGATCTATTCCTCTACAGGCGCCCTACTGCGGAGCGAAACACGCCATTCGCGGGTTTACGGATTCAGTCCGGTGCGAGCTGCTGCATGACAAAAGCAAGATTCATCTCACCATGGTCCAGATGCCGGCGCTTAACACTCCACAGTTCAACTGGTGCAAAACACGGTTGCCAAGGCATCCTCAGCCCGTCCCGCCGATCTTCCAACCGGAAGTCGCCGCGGAGGCCATCGTTTGGGCGGCTCATCACAAGCGTCGGGAGGTCTACGTGGGGAAATCAACTGTGGAAGCGATCTTAGGTAACAAGATCGCTCCCGGCCTGCTGGACCGACGGTTGGCAGGCATTGGCTATGACGCCCAACAGACCACCCAGCCCGTTAGCCCTGATCGCCCGAACAATCTATTTGAACCTTTACCCGGCGATGCCGGGGAGCGCGGAATGTTTGATGACTGCGCGCACCAGCGCAGCATTCAATTCTGGGTGACTTCACACCGATCATGGATGGCCTTGGCAGGCGCAGGCGCCGCCGGCCTGGCGTGCTGGGCTGCCCTGAAAAGAAGACGGTAGAAACCGCAGAAGGCCCGGGACCGCGCATTCTCCGGCGCACGATATTCTGAGAAAACGCAGCGCGTAATGCCACGTAATACAGAACGCACAGGAGAAGACAGCATGATCAAGAAAGTCAAAGGCGGGTACAAGGTGCTTTCAGAAAAGACTGGAAAGAATTTGGGAGGCCCGTATAAGACGAAGGAAGAAGCCAAGAAGCGGTTGCAACAAGTAGAGTTCTTCAAGCGCAAGAAGGGATAAGGCTGGCGAGGCGCATAACTGCTGCTAAGGTAAGCGGAGATCATTAAAGGGGTTGCCGCGCCCGGCGCCGCAAGACATTTCCCAGGTTTCATTGCCCCGAACTCGTCTGAGGCGCGCCTGGTCTGGTGGCCGCCGAATCCGCAAACGATAAGTTCTTCGAGAAGAACGGCAGTGTCTTCGTTTCAATCCGGTCCGCGATGTGGCTGATGTGGGTGCCGTCATAAATCTCGAAGGTATGCTGAATGTGGTATTTTGTGAGCGCCTGATCGAGCGCCTTGAGGCTGGCCGCGATTTGCGGATCGTGCGAGCCAGCGTCGAACGCGATGGCGTGGAGCCGCCGGAGGTTTGTAATGTATTGGTCGATCATGGCCAAAGGCGCGTTGGCGGTCCATTTTGCCATGACCATTGCCTGCTCCTTCTGGTCGCCGGTTGGCAGGTCGATAAAAAACGGAGGGTTCTCCGGGTCCGGAGACCAGGCGGCCGCCGACGCGAATAGCGCTTTGGTGAAGAAGCCGGCTTTCTCAAAATCAGCATCCGAATGGACCGCTTCAAGCTGCGCTTGCATTTGCGGGTTCAGCCCGCTTGAAAAGCCGGGCATCATGCAGCAGGGACTCAAAAGATAAATGCTCGAAAAAATCCCGGGGCGCTTCATGGCGATGCGGATGGTTCCGTAGCCGCCCATCGAATGGCCCGCCAGGCCGCGGCTGGAAAGCTTGGGAATCGTGCGAAAGTGGTTGTCGATATACGATACCAAATCCCTGGCGACATAGTCCTCCCAGTCCCCGGTGGTCACCGAGTTCGAGTACATGCTGCCCGCAAAACGGGTGTAAGCGTCAGGCGTTACGACAATCATCTCGCGCGTCTCGCCATTGGCCAGGGCCTTATTAATCACCGAGGGAAGATTGATCCAGTGCTTCTTGAATCCGTACCACTCCGCATCATCGTCGGTAAAGCCGTGAAGGAAGTAAAGCACCGGGTAGCGCCGGTGTAGATCCGTCTTATAGCTGGGCGGCAGGTAGATGGAGACGTAGCGGTCGGGAGAGTCGCCTTCAAGATTCCCTTGGAGGGACTCGCCGTACACTTTAATGCGCTCGACGGTACCGTTCGGATTGGCGCGCTCCGGGCTTGGCGTCTGGGCGAACAAGACGCCGGCGGCAGCGGTGGCAAAGATCAGGGCAAGGACGCCGGTCACCCACCGCGCCGTGGCAGTCCGGCAGCATCGAGTTTTCAGCCGACGGCCCGGAATCTGAATAATACCCGTTATGGTTCGATTCCAAAGTCTATAGGGTGTTTCAGCCAGTTGTTTGGTCACGTTCCCTCCATTCCTTGAATTCCCGGGCGCAATGAGCAAGCGCGCTTATCGTTCGTAACTGCCTCGCGCGGGCGGCTTCAAAGCGTCCGTACACTTTGCCTCCCACCAGACCGCCAGCCGGCCCAAAGATTAGAAACGTTGATTCTAAAGGCCGAGTAGGCTTCGTTCCGTGAATTTTTGTGTACTTCTCCCATTCTCTCCGGCTATTTTCTAATCTTGGAGGCATCCGTTTTGTAGCGCAGGGTTCGCCTTTTAACCCTGCGGCTGTTGATTATGATCGCCCCGAAAAACCGCAGCGTTTGCAATACGAACCTCGCGCTATAAAAGCCTAGCACATCACTTTGAGACTTTTGAGACAAACAAGAATATTTATGAGGTTAGAGGATTTTAAGACTTGGCGCAGGCCTAAGCCGCCCCGGACTTAAACAACCGCGTGAGCCGGCGAAGTGTCAATTGATGTAAGATAACTATCCTGTCGCTATGGCGTCACTGGATAGTTATCTGCGAGAGTTGCGTGAGA
>JBOGJY010000010.1:0-4159 GCA_050745325.1 Terriglobia bacterium | reverse complement strand
ACATGAACCTCAATCCGTTTAGCGCCCGCATCCAGCGCATTTTCCAAAAGTTCTTTCACCACCGACGAAGGCCGCTCCACCACTTCGCCCGCGGCGATTTTGTTGGCGACGGCTTCGGGAAGGATGTGGACGATGGACATAGTTTATGTTAATGCCGCACCTCGGCACCCCGGGGATCAACTGTGGCCCCCTAACTTTCAATTCTTTCCGTCAGTGTGGCAAACAGGCGTTCGCAGTGGCGAGCGGCCGCCCGTACCGTTGTTGGATTGATCCGCTGTAAGAGCTGCCATGCGTGCTTGCCCTTGTGATATATGCCTTTTGTCGTATCGTGAGTTGCATTCTTGAGGGAATGTTCGAGGTTGTCCTTGTCGATTTGCTCCACGTCCTGCTGTTTAGGAAGAAGATTGGCTCGGAACCCCTGTCCGTAGAACTGCGAAATTGCTTCGACGTCTGCTATGAACCAAGCCTCCATAGCTTGAGCCATGAATTGGCAGTGGTCATCCGACGGGTGCTCGCCATTCCACTCCTCACGGTCTTGGAGGTGGCGCCAGGGCGTGTGCTCAACGGCAGACTCTGAATCTAGTAACAGGACATTGTAGGCTCCTGTGTGCTGCTTCATCGCGATTCTGAAAGCTTGGAGAGCGTCACCCCTGGGTCCGCAGAGGACAATCTTCCAACGGACACGCCTTGCCCTCGCCTTGGAACTTAGTTCTTTCAGAAATGTCCCGAAGCCTTGCCGAAGAAACTGCTTCGTGTCTGCCGAACCTCCCCCACCTTCCACGTAAATTCTGATTTCGGTCACCAACGCGTTCCCCCCAGCTCTCCCATCTTCCAGAGCTCTCCCAATTTGTAGCGCTGCAGCCACTCCTGTAACTTTCCGGAATCAAGTCGTCTAAGCTGGGTTCCATCCTCATCGCGGTCACAAACCAGGACGCTTTCTGCCTCGTCCGTGAGGGCGGACACTAGAGTATCGGAATGGGTGGTCACAATGAGTTGACTGCGGCTGGACGCCTCTACCAGCAACTGTGCGACGACTGGCAGGATGTCAGGATGCAAACCTATCTCCGGCTCCTCCAGACATATCAAGGGAGGAGGTTCTGGATGGCAAAGCACACTTAGCAAGCACAGGAAACGGAGTGTACCATCTGACATGCGGGTCGCCGGAATTTCTTTCAATTTTCTCTCGTGGAGAACGATTTGGACAGTGCCGCCGTAGAGTCGCGCAGATACAGCCTCCATGGATTCCGAAAACTTTTCCAGGTACTGGTTGATGAGCGTGCGGGTCTCGGAGCGGCTCCCCAAATCGTTTAAGACAAGCGGAAGATTGTCAGCGTTGTCCGAAAGAAAGTCACTCGGAAGGTCGACCTTCTGAGGCTTTCGCGGCTCGGTGTTTCGTCCGAAGTCCCATTCCCGATAGAGTCGGGTCCTAGAGAACTGACTTCCGAGGTACGTTATTTCCGGGTACTGATCGGGGTCTTTGCGCTGAGCCAAAATCGATTGATTTGGTGCCACGTCCTCTCTGCGAAGCGACCTTCGTACTCTTTCCTCGGCGCTAGCCGCTGCAGCCTCGGCTCTGGCGCGCACGTTGATGACTGGGTGGCCCGATTGATAACGATAGTAGAAATATACATCGGACTCTCCGAAGTGTGGAGCAGGGTTTTCCACGGCTTCGTCGAATATCTCAAAACGCTGTCCTACCATGGTGAAGGTAAGCCGGTACTTCAGGGCCTCTTTTCCTTCGGGATAATAGACGACGGCCTCGACGCTAGCGGGAGGCTGGCGCTTCGCTGGCAGACCTTTCCACAGGAAGTCTTCGACTCCCCCGCCGTCGCGAATCGGCTGAATCACGTCGGTTGAGGTAGCGCGCAATATGTCAATGGCCTCCAGTAGGTTTGACTTTCCCGAAGCATTGGGGCCGATGACGACGTTCAAAGGCTGTAGCTCAAGGGTTGGCGCGTTTGGACCGTAGGAAAGGAAATTCGTCAGACGAATTGACTTCAAAAGCCGGTTCATAGACAACTCCCCTATTATTTTCTCAGCTTAAGTCCCAACTCCTCAAGCTGGCCGGGCTCAACGGTGGAAGGCGCCTCGCACATCTGATCTACGGCGCTGGCAGTTTTCGGAAACGCGATGACTTCACGGATGTTCGATTCGCCCGCCATCAGGGCCACAATGCGGTCATAGCCAAGAGCGATGCCGCCGTGCGGCGGCGTGCCGTAATCGAGCGCATCGAGGAAGAATCCGAAGCGTTCGCGCGCTTTCTCAGGCGTCAGGCCGAGCACGCTGAACACCTGCTGCTGAATGTCGCGGCGATGGGTACGGATCGACCCGCCACCGATTTCTGAGCCGTTCAACACCAGGTCATAGGCCCGCGCACACACGCGGCCAGGGTCAGATTCGAGAAACGGCAGGTCTTCTTCACGCGGCGAGGTGAAGGGATGGTGCATGGCCGCGAATCGTTTTTCTTTCTCGTCATATTCAAACATGGGAAAATCGACGACCCAGAGAAACTTCCAGCCCGGCTTGATGAGTTCGAGCTTACGCGCAAGGTCAAGCCGGACTTCGCCCGAAGCTTCGTCAAGGCGCTTCGCGGCCCCCGCGGCGTCGTTGGCTGGCTTCTGTCCCAGCAGCACAACCAGGTCGTTCTCCTGCGCGCCCGCCACCATCGCCAGCGATTTCACTCCTTCGTCACCCAAAGCTTTGGTCAAGGCTGACTGAAGGCCGCCCGCCGTCACCTTGATGAAACTGAACCAACCGGCGCCCGCTGCCTGCGCCGTTTCCTGCAATTTATCAAGCTGGCTGCGGCTCATCGACGCCTGCCCCGGCACGCGCATGGCCTTGAGCGGGTTCATCACACGGACCTTTTCATCGCCGCCCGGCGGGAGCGTAATTCGCTTCCATTCGAGCCCAAAGCCAGCGTGCGGCTTATCCGAGCCGTAGCGTTCCATGGCCTCATCGTAGGGCATGACGGGGAATGGCCGGGGCGGCTCGACTCCAATCAGGGCAAAGAGTTTCACCATCAGCTCCTCGATGATGCCAAACAAAACCGCGCGCTGCGGGAAGGCCATCTCGATATCGATTTGTGTGAACTCCGGCTGGCGGTCGGCGCGCAAGTCTTCGTCGCGGAAACAGCGCACGATCTGAAAGTAGCGGTCGAACCCGCCAATCATGAGGATTTGCTTGAACAGTTGCGGCGACTGGGGCAGCGCGTAGAAACGCCCGTGATGAACGCGGCTGGGCACTAGATAATCGCGCGCGCCCTCGGGGGTCGAGCGCGTGAGGAACGGCGTTTCGATTTCAATGAACCTGTGCGCGGTCATGTGCTCGCGCACCGCCAGCGCAGCGCGGTGCCGCAGGCGGATGTTGTGCTGCATGTGCGGGCGGCGCAGGTCAAGATAACGGTATCGCAGGCGCGTTTCCTCGGCGGTGCGGCCTTCTTCATCGATGGGAAAAGGGGGAGTCTTGGACTCGTTCAGCAGAAGCAGCGTCTTCGCCCGCACCTCAATCCGGCCGGTCGGAATCTGAGAGTTCACCGTGTCCCCGGCGCGCAGCACCACTTCGCCTTCAACTCCCACCACGAATTCCGGACGCACCTGCTCCCCCTTCGCGTGCGCTTCGGGACTAATCTCGCGGTTGCATACAATTTGCGTTACACCTGTATGGTCCCGGAGATCAAGAAAGATGAGGCTGCCCAGGTCGCGCCGCCGCGCCACCCAACCGGCCAGGAATACGGTTTGTCCCTGATGGGATTCGCGCAGCTCTCCACACAAGTGCGTGCGCTCGCGGTTGCCAAGAAGATCGAGTGCCAATTCTGCTCCTTAAGGGGAAGGGCTGGTCATTTTCTAATCTTTGGGCGCCGCCGCTTTGTAGCGCAGAGTCGTTTTGTAACTCTGCGGTTTTTCAGCGGTCCCAACCAACAGCCGCAGAGTTTTAACCACAAAACTCTGCGCTACAATTATTAGAAACATTGATTCTAAAGACTCGCTAGGCTTCGTTCCGTGATTTTTATGCGTTCTTCCCATGTTCCCCAACATCTTCTAATCTTTTTCAAGCCCGGCCCCGTCATCGCAGACCCATTCAGGATACCAAAATACAATGAGACTTTTGAGACAACCGAGACAGTTTTTTTGCCAACATCACATTAATAATTACTAATGAT
>JBOGJY010000009.1:0-3074 GCA_050745325.1 Terriglobia bacterium | reverse complement strand
CCGCCCGTCGCCGCGACGCTGGCAATGGCGTTTTCAAACGCCTTCCGCGTGAGGAAGTCCTTCGGCCGCACTCCGCGGCGCAGCAGATCCATCAACATTTTGCCCGTGCGGAATGCGACTTCACCCTTTGCCGGATCGGTGGCGGGAACACTATTGAATCCCATCGGAGACAGGCCGATAAATTCCATCACCGTGGACATGGTGTTAGCCGTGAACTGTCCGCCGCAAGCGCCCGCGCCAGGGCAGGCCACATCTTCGAGCTTCTTCAGTTCCTCATCCGTCATCAAACCGGCGGCGTTCGCGCCGATCGCCTCGTAAACGTCCCCCACCGTAACGTCGCGATTCCCCAGCCGGCCTGGCGCAATCGAACCTCCGTAAAGCAGGATGGAGGGGACGTTCAGCCGGATAAGCGCCAGCGCGCCTCCGGGAATGGTCTTATCGCACCCGACCAGCGCCACCACCGCGTCAAACATATGGCCGCGGCCCACAAGCTCGATGGAATCCGCCACAATCTCGCGGCTGATGAGCGAAGCCTTCATGCCTTCCGTACCCATCGTCACGCCGTCAGAAATGGAGACGGTGTTGAACTCCATAGGCGTTCCACCCGCGGCGCGCACGCCCTCCTTCACCTTCGCCGCCAGATGCCGCAAATGAAAATTGCAAGGCATCGTCTCAATCCAGGTATTGGCAATGCCGACGATCGGCCTGGCCAAATCCTGATCCGTGAAACCGATGGCCTTTAACATGGCCCGCGCTCCAGCGCGTTTGGGCCCGTCTGTAATGTTTCCACTCTGATGTTTAGGATTAAAAGTCATAAATTCTCCTCGAAAGTTGCTCCCACTAAAGCCGGCGGATCGTAGCGCCGGCATCTTGCCGGCAGATGCCGCCGGGACGGCTGCGCTACACTGCACAAAACGGAGCGGGCAAGCCTGTAAGCCGAATTTTGTATCCCGGAAATACCGGGATGGCGATCATTCCTCTAGGCCCGCCATTACTGACGGGCTCAAGCGACCTACCCGAGAGTTGCCTGCGCCAGGCCTCCGGAAACCCGGAAGGGCGCATTGCGGAGCGGGCCACTCCTCCTCTCCTATTTGGTCTTGCTCCGTGTGGGGTTTTCCCTGCCTCCGGCCTCGCAGCCAGAGCGGTGCGCTCTTACATTAAGCCATCCGCGCCCGTAGGCGCTGGACCGCCGCACCATTTCACCCTTACCTCGCCAGCAAGCCAGTTGAATGGTTGTGGCAAGGCGGTATATTTTCTGTGGCACTTTCCGTACCGGAGACGTAGGGCCCGACGGTGCGAGCGTCCCTCTCCAGCCCTCGCCGTTAGCGAGCACACTGCCCTGCGGAGTTCGGACTTTCCTCCCCCTCACTTCCGGTTTCCGGAAGCGAGGCGGCGATCGCCCGGCTTGCCCGCGCAGAACTGATGATAGCAGGGATTTCAGCGCGCGGTCCAAGCAGAATATCGGCGATAAAACATCCCCGCGGGTTAAACTAAAGGAGTTGTTGAAAAATCCCGGGTTGCCACGCTGAGGGCAGCGAAGCATCTCAAAACCAGGGACAAGAGATGAGACCGGGACCCTTGCCTGTCTCTCGTCCCATTTGAATTGAGAGGATCGATGAACGGCTTGCTCTTCCGAATGCAGGCGCCGCTGCTGGCGGCGTTCCTGGCGCTTATTCCGATAGCCGCCCTCGCAACGTCGCCGCAGGCCGGAACACAGGCGCAGAATTCACAATTGCTCCTGACGCAGGCCGACGCCGTCTTTCAGCAGATGAGCCGCATTACCGGCTTGCCCATCAAGGCGCCGCTCAAAAAAGAGGTGGTCCAGAAATCGCAAATCACCACGTTGCTTGAAGAGAATCTGAAGTCCGAATATGCTCCTGGCGAAATCCACTCCGAGGAAGCCAGCCTGAAAGCATTTGGCCTTGTGCCACCCGATTTCGACCTCAGAAAATTCCTGATTAGCTTCTATACCGAGCAGGCTGCGGGCTTTTACGATCCGCAGCGCAAGACCATGTTTATTGCCGCCTGGGTCACCCCAGCCATGCAAAAGGTCGTGCTGGCTCACGAGCTTACCCACGCCCTGCAAGACCAGAACTTCGGGCTTAAGAACTTTCTGGAAGCGGTCAAACAGAATGATGACGCCACCAACGCGCGTGTGGCGGTGGTGGAGGGATACGCTACAGCGGCCATGATGCAGAGTATGTTAGGCTCGGTCCCGTTGGCCGGCGTCCCGTCGCTCCAGGGTTTTATGAATATGGCGATGCAGCAAGATCCCAGCCAATTCCCCGTGTTTGCTCACGCGCCCTTCTTTTTTAAATTCCAATCGCTGTTTCCTTATTCCGTAGGACTTGATTTCATGCAGCAGGTGTTGCGCCGCGGGGGATGGAATGATCTCAATCACCTCTTCACCCGGCCGCCCGTGAACACGAAGCAAGTTTTCGATCCGGCGATTTATCTTGCCAGCGAGCCGCAGCCCACAATCGATCTGCCCCAGCCTCCTGATCTGTTAAATGATCCCGGTCTGAAGTTTCTCATGGGTAACACGATGGGAGAGGAAGGTTATGAATCACTCGTCGGGCAGCTTCTTTCTGGCGATCGAGCCAAAGCGATCTGTCCGAGCTGGGTGGCGGACCGTTACCTTGTCTACTCAACACCCACGCCCGGATACTTCGCCCTGGTAAGCCGCACGCGATGGTCAAACCCGCAGGCCGCCGCCGATTTTTTTCACGATTATCAGACGATTCTCGCGGCGCGGTATCCACGCCTGGTGAAGGACACGCGCTCAGGCGCCAACTTGTTCATGGGTTCCACGGACCACGGCTCGGTTATTCTGATGATGAGCGGGAATGAATGCCGCTGGGTAGAGGGCGCGCCGCCGGCAAAAGGAGACGGACTGTTAAAATGGCTGCAAGCACTGTAGCGTCTGTGTGACAACTGCCTTTTCTGAGTTGTAGCGGCGCTCTATGAGCGCCGAATCACTTGAAAAATAAAGACCGGCGGCCAGAGGCCGGCCGCTACAGCGCCTTTTCCGGCGTTTTCACACAGGCTCTGTAGCGGCGATTTACGGGTTGTGC
>JBOGJY010000008.1:0-7329 GCA_050745325.1 Terriglobia bacterium | reverse complement strand
TTTTTGATCCCGCCGCCGGGGCACTGGGTGGTCCTTTCGTCGTGAGACGAGGGACGAGAATCAAGGGACGAGGGTCGAGAGGCGAGTCCGGGACCCTTGCTTTTTCCCTTATCCCTTGTCCCTTGACTCTTGCCCCCGTCTTTTTATTCTACCCCCCGGCTCTGATCCTTTGGAGACGACTGAGACAAATGAGACGATTTATTTCCAAGACAAGGGATTTGCTGTAGCGGCGGCCTCTTGCCGCCGGTCTTTACGATTAAAAACCGGCGGCCAAAGCCAGAATGGGGCCGTCGCTACAAAAATCAAACTGACCCACTACATCGGGTCCCGTTGACTTGACTTCGGATTGTACGAAGAGTAACCTCCACATGATATGCGCCTGTATACGAAAGCCAAAGCTGCACGATGCTCCCGGAGGTCGGGACGGCTCTGAAGGTGAGGTTAGATGGTGCGCCGGAAAGTGTTGGTCATAGAAGGCGAGAGTTCGATCCGTAATGTGATCTGCCTGCTGCTCGGCGCGCTGACTTGCGAGAGCGAAGGAGATCATAGCGGCAGACAAACGCTGGCTATGGCCGAGCGCGAGAGCTTTGACGCTGTCCTCCTGGATCTCCGTTCCCCGGAAGTTCCGCAAGATGAATCGATGATCAGCAAGATTCAGTCAAGACGCATGGGGCGGATTCTCTTTATCACCGGCGAGGTCTCGGGTTCTGATGTCCTTACCATGATCGAGCGCGATTGCGCAGGATGCGCGCAGCGGGGCAACGTTTTCCAGGAGCTCTGGCAGCGGCTTCGGCTGGTTTTCAGCCCCACTGGACCGGCCGCCGGGTAGTAGACCCTTCCCGCGCCTTTGCGGCGGGTTTGGCTAGGTTCGGGCTAGCCCGAAGGGTTCAAGAAAGCGATGTGGTGGCAGAGCGCGCGCTGATCTGGCCGGTATATTCGCGGATATATTCCTCGAGGGCTTCAGTCCACTGCCGGAGAGGTGAGAACCCAGAGCGCTCAAGCGCAGCCGAATCCATTACGGAATACGGCAGGCGCCTAGCGGGCCGGCCCATCTGGCTGAGGGGTTTGCCCCTGATTCCGCCTGGATCGAGACCGGCCAGTTCCGCGGCGCGGCGCGCCAGTTCCAGGCGCGTGCAGAAGCCGTCGTTCGCAAGGTGATATAGTCCATACCGCTTGGCTTCGACTACTTCTCTTATTTTGCGCGCAGCATCGATCGTATATGTTGCATTGCCAGTCTGGTCCGCCGCGACCACATATGGCTCGCCTGCCGCGATTCGCCGCAGTCCCTTCTCCACAAAATTCTCTTTCCCCGGACCAAACAAAACGGAGACGCGGAATATCCACCATTCATTCGCAGCTTCGGTGATGATTTCGGAGCGCCATTTGGTGCGTCCATAAACCGTCTCCGGAGCGGGCGAGTCGCTTTCGATGTAGGGGCTAGTCTTCTGGCCGTTGAAGACAGCGTCTGTTGAAATAGTTGCCATGCGCGCGCCCGCGCGGCGCGCCGCAGCCGCAACGTATCGCGTGCCGTGAACGTTCACCGCATAGGCGCGCGCAGGATTCTCTTCGCAGACGTCAGGGTTCGGAATCGCGGCCGCATGGACGACCACGTCTGGCTTGATTTTCGATAGGACCGCTTCTACTTCATCTTCGCGGGTTATATCTAAATCCTCGTGGGCGAGCGGGGAGACGGCGTGGCGCTCGCCGAAGACCTGAACCAAGGCGCGCCCAAACAATCCAGCGGCGCCGGTAATCGCAACTTTCATTTCAGATTCCTCAAGCATGATTTTCTAAGGGCGCAAATACCTGATAACCGGGCGCTATCAAGGCTTCGCCGCTGGGGCCGCAGCCGGATGTTCGAGACCTTCCACATAGCGGCGCAGCAAGTTCGTGCAACGCTCGGCAATCTGGTCAGGAGTCATGTGGCGGGCGTCAATTTCAGTTTCGGGCCCCGGCTCGGAAGTTTGATTCTTCTTCGGGCTGGCATTCAAAACGTCCGCTTCCCACATCCTCGCGCCGGTAACCCAATCAACGACGGTCACGGACAAAACAGGGGGTGTTTTGCGCTGCCGGTGCAACACAGGAGGAGTTTCATGCGGGGTAAAGTGAATCTTATTTTCCGGCTTCTTGGCCCGGACTACCAGGTCCACACCCTGCTCGCTTGAGGCAATCTGATACTTGCCCCAGGCGCGAAGATCTTGAATGAGCCATTGGTCAAGCTGACCGGGCATCGGCTCAATGTAAATAACTTTCGCCGTTGTAAGCCGATTGGGCTCGGAGGCGCCGGACGGCCGGGCGAAGAAAGTAGCGGCCAGAAAGGCAAACCCAAGCGAGAATGATAGCAACTTTCGCATCGTGCGGAGCTCCTGTTCCCGTGACTCAGCCCTTGCCGTTCGCGGCCGGCCCGGCCATTCGCACAGGCACGCCGCGAGACCACAGAAAGTCTTTCAGACTGCGCAGGGTGTACTGCTGGAAATGAAAAATGGACGCGGCCAGCGCCGCATCTGCAGCTCCGCGCAGGAAGACGTCGGCGAAATGCTCTGGCTGCCCGGCTCCTCCGGAAGCAATGACGGGAATATGCACGGTCGTTGAAATGGCCCGGGTAAGTTCGCAATCGAATCCCGCCTTCGTTCCATCGGCATCCATCGAGGTGAGCAAAATCTCTCCCGCGCCCAGCGCCTCCACCTTCTCCGCCCATTCAACGGCATCCAACGCCGTGGCCTTCGTTCCGCCGTAGGTTACCACATTCCAACGCGCCTCGTCCCCGGAGGACCGTTGGAGGCGGCGGGCGTCGACTGCCACCACAATCGCCTGGCTTCCGATGCGCGCAGCGAGATTCTCAACCAAGCCAGGATTCTCAACCGCTGCGGTGTTGATGGCCACCTTGTCGGCGCCCGCGGAGAGCAGACGCAGGGCATCATCGGGGACCCTTACGCCACCGCCCACCGTAAGCGGAATGAAGAGCTTGCTGGCAACGCGCTTTACCGTCTCCATCAAGGTGGCGCGCCCTTCAAGGGAGGCGGAAATATCGAGCAATACCAGTTCGTCCGCTCCCTCACGATTATAAGCTTCGGCCAGTTCAGCGGGATCACCGGCATCACGGAGGTCAACAAACTGGACGCCTTTTACAACACGTCCGTCTTTGCAATCGAGGCACGGAATGATTCGTTTGGCTAGCATAGGGTAACGCTTGCAGCGCGACGCCGGATGTCCCGGTCATGCGGCGGCGGCCGGGCGCAAAGAATTCGCCTACTGGTCCAGGAAATTCTTGAAGACGCGCAGCCCGGTTTCGCCCGACTTCTCCGGGTGGAATTGCACCGCTTGAACGTTGCCTATTTCTACCGCCGCCGAGAATCGCAACCCGTATTCAGTCACTGCGACGCTCGCAGGTGTGACCGGAGAATAGTACGAATGGCAATAATAAACAAAACTTGCCTGCTCGACTCCCCGCAAAAGGGAACTCTCGCGTTGGATGTCCAACTGGTTCCAGCCGAGGTGCGGCACTTTAAAAATTCCTTCCAGTTTGCGCACTCGGCCCGGCAGCACGCCGAAGCCGGGTGTATCCGGAGCTTCATCGCTGCCCTCGTAAAGCGCCTGCAGACCCAGGCATATGCCGAGGAACGGCTTGCCCTCAGTAAGAATCCGCCCAAGCGGCTTGATCAACTGCCGCTCGCCAAGGGCTTTCATCATCGAGCCAAAATGACCCTGGCCAGGGAGGATAATTTTCTGCGCGTCCTCGAGCTGCCGGGCGTCTTCCACCCGCGCCGCCTCATAGCCCAGGTAACGCACAGCTTTCAGTACCGAGCCCACGTTCCCGGCGCCGTAGTCAATGACGCCGATCATAGCAACCCCTTGGTGCTCGGCAGCAGTTGCTTCAGCCTCGTATCGCGCGAGCAGGCATAGCGCAACGCGCGGGCAAATGCCTTGAAGAGCGCCTCAACCGCGTGATGGCTGGAGCGCCCATAAGCGATCTTGAGGTGCACGTTAGCTCTGGCGCTTGACGCAAAAGCGTGAAAAAAATCCTCGACCAGCTCCGCCTGCAGGTCGCCCACCTTGCGCGCGCGAATCGGCGCATTCAACACAAGGTAGGGGCGTCCGCTCAAATCGATGGCCGCGAGGCCAAGTGTTTCATCCATGGGCATCACAAAATAGCCCGCGCGATTGATCCCCTTTTTATCGCCGAGGGCCTGACGCACGGCTTCACCCAGCACCAAGCCGGTGTCTTCAACCGTGTGATGTTGGTCAACGTCCAAATCCCCTTTTGCTTCGAGGTCAAGATCAAACCCGCCGTGGCGGGTGAACAGCTCGAGCATGTGGTCAAGAAATCGTATGCCCGTTGTGATCTGATAGCGGCCCTGCCCGTCAAGATTAAGCCGCGCCCGGATATCCGTTTCGGCGGTTTTGCGGTGCAGGCTGGCAACGCGCGCTTTCATAAGAACCACCCTCCCAGTGTACCGGCGACAGCCGGGGCGTCCTGCGGCTTAACAGGCCGAATAGGCCTATCCGGCTTAATAAGATGCTGGAGACGCGCCAGCGCATCGGTCAGACGGCGCATCTGTGGCGCGCTACCGATGGTGATGCGCAGGCATTGCGTGAGTCTTGGTTCGTTACTCCACGAGCGCGCCAGAATGCCCTGTTTTCGCAAGCGCGTGGCAACCTCATGCGCCAGGGGACCCACGCGCGTGAGCACAAAATTGGCCGAACTTGGCGCATAGGGAATCTTAAATCGTTCAAGATCACGATAAAACAGTTCGCGGTTGCGGCAAACCGTTGCTGCAACGCGCCTCATAACCTGGTCATAGTGGACCGATTCTGCGGCGCACGCCGCGGCCAGTCCGTTCACGGCGTAGACGGCGTGAATACGGCGCATCAGGCTCATGAGTTTCTTGTTGGCAAAGAGCAGCCCGATGCGCAGCGCCGCGAGGCCAAAGGCCTTCGAGAACGTTCTGCTCACGATAAGGTTTGGATAGCGGCGAATCCAGGGCAGAATCGTAACTCCCGAAAAATCGAAGTAAGCTTCGTCTACCAGCACGAGCGTTTCCGGCAATGCCTCGAGCAGCGTCTTCAGGTCTTCCGGTGGAACCAGCGTGCCCGTCGGATTGTTGGGATTGGCAAGAGCCATCCACCGCGCCCGCCGGCCTGCTGAGATCAGCTTATCCAACGGCAGGCGGACATTACGGTCGTAGTTGACGGCTCGCGTTATGCCTCCCCGAACCTCGTGGAAAAACTGGTAGATTGAAAAAGTGGGGGACGGAATAACCAGCGCGTCGCCTGGGTCAACGAACGTGTCACAGATAAGCATGATGGCGTCGTCCACTCCGTTCGTCATCATCAGCTCTGCAGGCGAGACGCCAAAGTAACGCGCCAGCGTCTCATGGCTCTTCTCGTATTCGGGATAGACCGCGCACCACTCCGGCGTAATCACGCGCCGCATCGCTCTGACCAGTCCGGCGGGACAACCCACGGTATTCTCGTTGAGGTCGAGGCGGATCAAGCCGAGCCGGCCCTCCGGCATGGGCACGTACTCTTCCACCCGCTCCACCGTCTTACGCGCGCGGATCATCTTCAAACCTCGCGTCGATCGAGCGGGCGTGCGCCTTCAATCCCTCGGTTTCCGCCAGCGTGACAATGCTTCGGCGTAGACTCGAAAGCCCTGCGCGGTTCAGCCGCTGTATGGAAATGGATTTCACAAAATCGGCGGCAGTCAACCCTCCGCGCACGCGAGCCGCGCCCGCTGTGGGCAGGATGTGATTCCCGCCGGAAGCATAGTCGCCAGCCGCCACGGCGCTGTACCCGCCGAGAAAAATAGCGCCGGCGGAACGGACTTGGCCGAGGCAAGAAACGGCGTCGTCGAGCAGCGTCAGGTGTTCCGGCGCGAGACGATTCGCTAGCTCCACCGCGTCAGAAACGTTCCGGGTAAGGATAATGGCGCCGTGGCCGCTGAGCGACGTTTCGGCGCCCGGCAGGCTCAGGCGCTCCAAAATCTTTTGCGCGGATTTCTGCACCGAGAGTGCGAGCTGCATGGACGACGTAATAAAAATGGCGGACGCGTCAGGGTCGTGCTCAGCCTGCGCCACCAGATCCGCGGCGATCCACGCTGCGCGCCCTTTGGAACCCACGACTACCAGTTCCGTCGGCCCGGCGATGAAATCGATGCCACACTCCCCGGAGATCAACTTCTTGGCCGCGGCTACGTACCGGTTGCCCGGGCCCACGATCTTGTCTGCGCGCGGAACGCTCTGGGTCCCATAAGCAAAAGCGGCGATGGCTTGCGCCCCACCCAAGCGAAAAATCTTCTTTACGCCGAGCATGTCCGCCGCCACACAGACAGCCGCAGCCGGATGCGGCGAGGTCACTATGATTTCTTTGACGCCCGCCACCTGCGCCGGGATAACGCCCATCAGCACGGTGGAAGGCAGCGGAAACCGTCCGCCCGGAACGTAGCACGCCACCCGGTCGAGCGGCCGGATCACCTGTCCGGCTTCCACGCCGGGACTCACCGCGCTCATCCAGCCCTTCGGTAATTGACGCTGGGCCGTTTTACGGATATTGCGCGCCGCCTGGCGCACGGCAGCCACAAATGCCTTGGGAACCTCCCGGTAAGCTGCGCCGATTTCTCCGGGCGTCACCGTAAAACCTCCCTTGTGCAAATCCGTTTTATCAAACTTCTTCGTCAGGCGAGCCAGCGCCGCGTCGCCCTCGCGCCGCACTTCGCCCATGATGCGCCGGGCCGCCTTTTCCGCCGCAGCCTCGTACGCTTGCCGCGCCTCAAAGAGCCGCGCCAGCGCGTTCTGATTTTCACTGCGAATAATCTCGAGCATCACATCACGATCTTGTTTAGAGGATATTCCACAATGCCCTGCGCGTTCGCCGCTTTCAGGCGCGGAATGATCTCACGCACCGTTTTTTCTTCAATCACCGTATTCACCGCCACCCATTCGGACTCGCTGAGGTCGCTGATAGTGGGCATCTTCAGAGCGGGAAGCGCGCTGAGGACGCGCTCAAGATCGGCCCGCCTCACGTTCATCATCAGCCCCACTTTCCCCGCCGCGTCAATGGCGCTTTTGAGCAGCATCACCAGCGTCTCCATCTTGCGGCGCTTTTCGGGATCGGCCCACGCCTCCGGGCTGGCGATGAATTTGGTGTTGGATTCGATCACCGTCTCGACAATCCGCAGGCCGTTCGCGCGCAGCGAAGACCCAGTCTCCGTGACCTCAACAATCGCATCGGCGAGCACCGGAGGTTTCACTTCGGTGGCTCCCCAGGAGAATTCCACCTTGGCTTTGACGCCGTGCTGCTCGAGGTAGCGCCGCGTCACCTGCACGAGCT
>JBOGJY010000007.1:0-3338 GCA_050745325.1 Terriglobia bacterium | reverse complement strand
GACAACAGCCCTCTCCCTTTTGGGGAGAGGGGGAAACCGCGAAGCGGTGGGTGAGGGGTCACGCCGTACCACGGTGTTGCTTTCGCCTCAACCCGCTGACTTCCGCCGGATTGAGCGTTCGCCACTTGCCCACTTCCAACCCTGCGAGCGTCAGCGATCCGATGCCCGTGCGCACAAGCTTCAGCACTTTGAACCCAACCGCCTCCATCATCCGCCGGACTTCACGGTTTTTCCCCTCGGTGAGCACGATTTCGAGCCGCGTGTATTTGCCGCGATCTTCCAGCCTGCGCACGCTGAGCGGATGCGCCCAATCGCCGCGCTTCATCTCGACGCCGCTTTGGAGTTCCACAATCACGTCATCTGGAATCAGTCCGCTGGCTTTGACGCAATAGGTCTTCGGGACACTGGACGCGGGACTGGTGACGAAATCGGCGAACTCCGTGTCGTTGGTCACGAGCAGCAGGCCGGACGTATCCTTATCCAGGCGGCCAACGGGAAACAGCCATTTGCCGGCGTCCTCGAGGTATTCATAAACCGTCTTGCGGCCCGCCGAGTCGCCGTGACTGGTGATTACGCCCTTGGGTTTGTAAAAGAGCAGGTAGGTTTTGCGCGCGGGCTTCAAACGCCGCCCGTCGAGATGGATCGCGTCTTCGTCCGGTCGCACCCAGAATCCCGGCTCGCGGATTACCTGGCCGTTCACCTTAAGGCGGCCGCGCTGGATGGCCTGCTGGGCTTCGCTTCGTGAAGCCACACCGAAGCGCGAAAGCACGCGGTCGAGCGTCATGGCGGATTTGGATTTAATAGAGACTGCCCTTCGCCGCGCTGCTACTCAAATTCTACGTCGTCGATCTGGAAGGCAAACTTGCCCGGAGCGCCAGCGGCGGAAAACAGGACGCCTTCGAGGCTATGAGGATCGAGACCGCCAAACTCCGAAAACGGGAAAGTATATTCCTTCCAGGAAGGTCTAGCTGTAAATGAGAGCGTAGCCGGTATGGGGCCGAGACTCTTGCAGAACATCATGACGCCATATGTTCGCCCGTCGCCTTTGGCCCAGAAGCTAATCGCTTTATGGGAAGAAAGATCGCCTGGATCAAACGGCTTCGAGCCTGGGAAAAACATCGCTCCCGCCCAAGGAAACATGCTTCCACCCGCGAGCGAGCCCGAGATCAGGAGAGACCCGTTGCTTCCACCGGCGCCGCCGCTGACCACTTTCATCTGCGCTGTTGATTTGCCGCCCATCACGGAATCGGTTGAGACGGCCCAGCCCGCGCCGAAACGTGTGGAGGAAGTTCCATTGTCGAAATCGCTCACCAGGCGGGCCGTCGAAGTGTGCGGCGTCCCAGCTTTAATTTTCCCGGAAGCCATGGCAAAAGTTTTGGACCAGGAGGCGGCAAAGTTCGAGCGCGCGTTCATCCACAGGCCCATGATGATGAAAGGGACGATGAAGGTCAGCGCCATCAGTTTCCGCGAGCGTTGGATGCTCTCATCTTTCTCCCAACGGAAGAGCTTCCAGGCGAAAAGCAAACCGAAAATTCCGGAAACGACAAGCGCCACCATCTCAGCGCCGTGCGCGGAGAGGCGCTCGCCTTGCGACATGATGCCCTGAAACGTGTCCACTAAATAAGTGGCGGGCAGAAAAGTGGCCACGCGCTGAACCCAATGGGGAAGCATCGGCAGAGGAAACGTGGCGCCGGAAAGAAAAAGCAACGGAAGCCATATGACCTGGTTATAGATCTGCGCTTCTTGCATGGTGTTGGCTACGCTGGCAATGGTGAGTCCAAAACCCGCAAAAGCAAACATGCCTACCGTCACCAAAATCCAGAGGTTAAGAATGCTGATGGTGAGCGGCATATGGAAAACCACCATCGCGCAGAGCACCAGCAGCGCCACTGTCGGCAAGAGGAGCACATAGCTTGCAAGCAGGTTGCTGGCAACCATCGTTCCGGGGCCGATTGGAGCCAGCCGGTAGCGCCGCAGGCTGCCGCGCTCGCGCTCCATCACCGAGTGTACACCGAGCCCCCAGAATGAGCTGCCCAGGATTTGAAGCGTGATCACAGGACCAAAAAAATACGCGGCGATGCCCTGGTTTCCGTGCGCGAAGATACCGTCGTAGGCGAACAGCCAAATCAGAGGAAATAAGAAAGTAAAAAACAGCGCCGACTTGGTCCTCATGGCGACTTTGATAATCATCATAGCGATGCGGATGGCGGCCATTTAGTCGTCGATCCTCCTTCCGGTCATCTGGACGAACACGTCTTCGAGCGAAGGGCGCGCGATGTGGAGGTCGAGCAATTCTGCTTGCTCCGCTTCGAGAAGGTGTACCAGCGATACCACAGCTTTGGCGACTATCTGGGCATCCATCACATAGGCTCCGTCCTGCTCGCGGGCTTCCCTGACGCCATCGAGCTGGCGGAACTTCTCCATCGGAACGGGTTTTGACGTTCGCACTTCCACGCGCACGCCGCGGCCTGAGCCTTGAACAAGATCCTTGGGTGTTCCGAGGGCAATCACCTGCCCGCCGTTAACAATGGCCACGCGGTCGCACAACCGCTCGGCTTCTTCAATATAGTGAGTTGTCAGGATTACCGTGCGGCCGTCGGCGCGCAATTGCTCAACGAGGTCGTAAATTTCGCGGCGCACCATGGCGTCAAGCCCCGCCGTAGGCTCATCGAGCAGCACCAATTCGGGGTCGTTCACCATGGTGAGGGCCAGCGCCAGCCGCTGCTTCTGCCCGCCGGAGAGTTTCTCAAAATAGGCGCGGCGTTTTTCCGCCAGGCCGAAGCGCTCAATCAGCGCCGCCACGGACGCCGGGCGCTCGTAAAAACTGGCATAGAGCCGGAGCGCCTCTTCCACTCGAATCTTGTCGGGGAGAATCGTGGATTGAAGCTGAGCGCCGATGCGCTGCTTGAGTCCGGCTGCCTCGCGCGCCGGATCGAAGCCGCAAACCTGTACCGTGCCGCTGTCCGCCCGGCGCAAGCCCTCCAGAATCTCAATCGTGGTGGTCTTGCCCGCTCCGTTCGGTCCGAGCAAGCCAAACACCTCGCCCTTATTGATTTCAAGGCTGATCCCGCGCAGCGCCTCTACCGTACCGTATCGTTTTCGCAAACCGTGAGCCAGGACGACCGGCTCGTGATTTCCGCTTGTGCTCGTCATGGAATATCCGTCAACAATCCTTCATCCCATATACGAATCTTTGGCGCGCCGGTTTCAGGAAATCCGCCCTGAAAGGCCGGCAGCCGGCCATTCAACCCTTCCGGGGTTGCGGGCGCTCCATCAAGCTGTAGCGGCGGCCTCTGTCCGCCGCTACAACCGCAGTTGTCGCACAGACTCTTTACGGC
>JBOGJY010000006.1:0-1937 GCA_050745325.1 Terriglobia bacterium | reverse complement strand
CCGCCGTCAGCGGCTCAATGTAGGTAAAGTCGGCAAGCTCCGGATCGGTCATGATCGTAGCCGGGTTCGAATTCACCAGCACCACTTCGTAGCCGTCGGCGCGCAGCGCCTTGCACGCCTGGCTGCCGGAATAGTCGAACTCGCACGCCTGGCCAATCACAATCGGCCCCGAGCCAATGATTAATATTTTGTGTATGTCAGTTCGTTTAGGCATTTGAAGCGATCGCGAGACGGCTGCCAATAAAGGCGAGAATGCCGTCGCCCGTGAATTTCCAATCTACGTACATGCCGCCCCTCACCCGCCACGCGCCCTCTCCCTGGAAGGGAAGTGATAGCGTTAGGTTCTTGCCGCGCCTGTCGCGGGGCAGAGATGATCGCGCCCTCTTACGCCATCGCAAAAGACCTTTTCCACCTTGAGTCATGAGAACAGGATTGGCAGTGCAAAGACGGGACAAGCTAGAGCAAACCAGTATAAGCGCCGCTGTGACGGATGTATTGTTGATCCGCCGCGGTATCGCCTCCAGCCAATCCCTGGGACACGCCTTCCAACAATATATTAAAGCATAACGGAGAAGAAGAATGTAAGAGAACGTCCTGGCGCAGGTCCAAGGTTGGGGCAATGAGGAGGGATTGCAGTCAATAGGGCGTGCCGTTCGCTCAGGGCGTGAGAACGCGGTTTCAGCGCGGGGGGCTGGCGTCACTCCAACTCTACGCCGTCTCCCACAGAAATTTCACGCACGCTTTTTATCACAATTCCTTCAGATGCCTTCCCCTGCACGTGAAGGATCACCAACTCGCCTACGGTTTCGCGGGGCGTTTTGAGCGCCGGCTTGTGATTCTCGAGTCCCATTAATATGTTGTGGCGGAAGATGACGTAAATGCGGAACCGCTGACCCGGCTGAACGCCATCATTTCGGCCCACATTCAAGAAGGCAACACCGCCCCTGGCAAGAAAGGTGGCGGCCGACCCCGCTCCAACAATGATTCCCTGAAGCTTGCCATCAGGCGGCGCATACGGGTCGAACGCTTCGCCGGGAACGTATTCGGGAATGGGTTCGGGGGCGTAGGGTACGGCAATGTCCTGGGCGTTGATGGCGGAGCACGCAAACTCGACTTGGGCGACGGCTCCCTGCGGGGTTACGCGCACCACTCTCACCAATCCGGTATTGTCGTAAGGGAAGCCAAGGGCCTTAATGCTGCGAGTCTGATGTTTGTAATTTGAAGCGAAAGGCTGCACTTGGTTTTCAATCATGCTGGGAAGCCATTTAGTACTTAGAGAAGAGCCACTATCGGGCCGCACCAGCGAGAAGGCGTCCCCAACATGGAAAGGCTGCGCGCCGGCGCTACGCAAGTAAACCAGATCGCCGGGGGTAAAGGTGTGCAACTCTTCAAACAGGTCGTTATCAGCGCCGTTGTAGAGGCGAATGGTGTCCGGCACCGGTGTATCTGCGATAAAGCCGGTGCACTGGAAGTCAGAAAAAGTCGCGGCCGGCACAGGTTGCTGCTGGCCGGGATCCGATTGTCCTGCCCAGCAAGCGGCTGCTCCGAAAATCAAAAAACATCCGAGCGTGAAGCTGAGCGCAAAATTGAATGACCGGCCCATCGGGGTTCTCCTCTTTGCAAGAAAGCCGCGGCTACTTCGTTTTGAGCCTGTATACATCACTTAGATAATAACTCTAATATAAGTAAGTAGAATATGAACAAATAGTCCGAATGTCAAGCCCTTCACTGACGCCATCCTCCCCCGCAGGCGACAGGCCGCAAAAGCGGCTTGGCCTCCAGAATTCACCGGGTTCGTTCACTGCTAGAAGTTGCGAAGTTCAGAGCTTGGTGGGTAAAACCCACGGTCACGAACTGTGCGAAAAACGCGGGGAAAGACGCTGTAGCGGCGGCCTCTGGCCGCCGGTTTCTAAATAGTATGACCGGCGGCCAGAGGC
>JBOGJY010000005.1:0-41730 GCA_050745325.1 Terriglobia bacterium | reverse complement strand
ATACCAATTTTCGGTCAAACATAGCATTTAAGTGGGGGCTGGAGTTCCTCACGGTGTCATTCTGAGCGTAGCGAAGAATCTGCTTTTCTCACACCTTACAAGCAGATCCTTCGCTGCGCTCAGGATGACATCAGCGCTGCATTCCACTAAACGATCCTATGGTTGACGTCAAATTCGTATGAGAAGGGCCACGCTTGGAGTAAGGATAACTGGCAGGAGCTATATAGTTGAATGGCAGGGGTGTCGGTGTCAGCGAATGGGTCTCTGCGGATGGACGGGCAACGGGTGTACGGTTATCTGGCGAGTGTCTTATGAAGGCGGGCGAAAAGCGGGGTAATAGCGAGCGGGCGCTAGCGCATCGAACCACAGGTTCAACCGTAGAAGAACCTGCGCCACAGCAATCGGCCTCTAGCTGAGGCCGAGAATACGCCAAGTAGATTCTTTTTTTCGGGGCTTCCGTTGTTTTTGAGCGATTTCGCAGTTGAGAGGGTCCGCAGCTTGCACTTTGGAATCCATAGTGGAGGCGGCGGCTGGGACGCCGGATCGCGTGGCTGGCTGGAGGGCGGATCTTTCAGTCGCAGCCCCGGGGCTCCGAGGAGTTGTTCCAGCCTCCAAGGCTTGCTGATCCAAATTTCCGTAAGGCTTTCGCAGCGATTCGATTTCTCGCTCCATTAACTCCCGTGCTGTCTTCTGGAAGTTCGCGGCAAGCTGCTTCGCAGTGTTCTCTTCAAAAGCTTGTAGGGTCGCATGTAGCCGGGTGTCCAGATTGGCCAATAAAGCGGCCGAGCTGCTTTGAATTGCTTCAACCGCGGTAGAGAGCTCCCGTTCGGCCTCTTCCCAACTCCGGCGGCCGTCTTGGCTGGAAACTACCACTTTTCCGGGATGCGCGCGTCCTGTTTCGGCCACACTTATCACTGAGTTCGATTTCATACCAGCCAGTCCGGCATAAAAACTATGTCGCGTTGCGATTTGAATCTCCTGCTCCAATAACGCGATGGTTTGGCTCGCGATGACGCCCGCAGACTTTTGCAGAGCCTTTTCTATATCGGCCATGAAACAAAAAATCGTTTGATCGGCCATACCCCTTAGCCGGTGAGCCGCGCCGTCCACGGCCTCTTCGACCAGCGCGGTCAGCCTTTCCCGGCAGTCCCGAATTACGCTAATTTGAAGAACGCCCAGCTTGGCATCGGACATTATCCGGCTTTCATCTGCGTTTGCGATATGGGTGAGGGATGAACGCGTCCCCGCGCCCCCAGATGCTTTCGGCTGCGGGGAGACAGCGGCAAAAGGGCGAGTGCCGGGAGTACCCGCGTACTCTTCGGAAGAAATCAAAGCTGGTCCAACCTGATCGCGGGGCCGCTCAGATTCCTCGCCGCAATAGTGTCCGGGGCCATCGGAAACACTGGTCTCACACTCGGCTTCGCCAGTTTCTAGCTCTGTCTGAGCGGCAATCTTCTGGGTTTCGGGGCCTAAGAGTGCTGTGTTTTCGAGCCGCTGTAGCCTTTGCTCAAGAAAATCAAAGCGATTAGTTAATTGTCCGTCCATGGCGTCCTGTGTAATTCGACCCCGGGGCCGAGGCTGCGTCAAATGAAGAAAGCGGTCGTGTGCGCTTTTGTCGCGGGCGCATGCCGCGCTATAGTGCGGCGTTGTTCGATAAGCTCATTTTCCAAACAACGCCGGGCTAGAAAGTATTACTCGCTTCTGTGTAAGAATTACAGTCCGGCCATTCGGCAGGGATCAAACAAGTCTTTGAGGCTCAATTAAATGAGAATTTTATAACGCCTGGCGCGTAACTTGCTAGTTACCCGTCCTCTCGTACAGCTACCTGGTTATGAACCACGCGGGATTTTTCCCCAAGTTCCGCGTTTTCTTTGTTCAGCAAGGCAATCGAAATTTTTGTTCGATTGCCTCAAGTAGGTCACTGAAAAAGCCGATAGTATCGATTATGTTGCGCCGAGCACTGCCCTCCTGGTTTCATGGGGGGAGCAGGGAACGCCAACATGGTGGCCATCCGTCGGTCGGGCGCATAGGCATTCTGTAACTTCGACTTAGGCGGCCAGCGGTTTTCCGAACATCACAGGTACAACGTTCATCGTGTAGCGGTGTCGAAGAGATGCTGTCTGATACGCCATATTTGAAAGCTTTTTAGCGATTGGCTTTATGGTCATTGGGCGCTTCGAGCGGTTTCCGGCGCTCATTCGTCAACAGATTCTGTGAGCAGGTGCGCTTGCCAACGGCGGCGCGGATCGTGAGGTGAAGGGCCTGGGTAGCGCGGAGGATGAGCCTGTACTACTGGACCAGGGATTAACTGATTTGCCTGCCATCAACGTGTGTGACCATTCTTAGGATTGCACAGCTGGAGTCGCCCGACGACAGAGGGCATTGTACAATGCCTACCACTTCTGGACTTCAGACGGCGTTAAGCCTCAAAACTGTCTAGAACATCTACCTCATAAATTTTGCAGAGGTCGACGTATTCATATGTTGCTATTTGTATAATATGTATACTATGTATATAATAGTAGTATGATTATTATTTAGATGAGGTAAAACATGAACGAAAACGCCGGCTCTCGCTCTTTTGTCCACGACCTGCCACAGGGTCCTCAAGGCATTTTCTCGCTTGGCAAATCTAAGGCAGGCGACGGTCTTGGGTATGGCAAGGTTGCGTGTCCTGTCCTGTTCGCCGCTATAGTAGCGCTCATTTGCTGGTTGTATCCGGCTGTCTTGTTGGCCGCGCCAACCATCAGCTACGTGCAGAGTAACTACGCGACGCCGCAAACGGCGGAGACCACGGTAACAGTTCCCTTCACGGCGATCCAGGCCGCCGGCGACCTCAATGTCGTCGTTGTCGGATGGAACGACACCACCGCGGCTGTCAGGTCGGTTACGGATAAGCGCGGTAACACGTATACACGCGCGGTCGGACCGACGGTCGTCCGCGGCGCCATGTCGCAGTCCATTTACTTCGCGAAGAACATCGCGTCGGCAGCCGCAGGAGCCAACGCAGTTACAGTGACCTTCTCAACCGCTGCCGCCTACCCCGACATTCGGATTCTGGAGTACAGCGGAGCGGATCTTAGCAACCCGGTCGATGTCACAGCCGCTCGCAGCGGCAGCAGCGCCACGAGCACCAGCGGTTCGGCGACCACGACCAACGCCACGGATCTGATCTTTGGCGCCAACATCGTTACGACCACAACTAGCGGGCCGGGCAGCGGCTTTGCCCAGAGATTGCTCTCGTCACCGGACAGCGACATTGCGGAAGACCGGATGGTGACGGCGAAGGGAAGCTATAGCGCCACGGCGCCTCTCTCGTCCGGGGCATGGATCATGCAGATGATCGCTTTCCGCACCCCAGTGGGAGACCTCCTGCCGCCGACAACGCCCAGTAAACTGACGGCAACAGCGGTGAGCACAAGCCAGATCAATCTGAGTTGGACAGCCTCGAAGAGTAGCGTGGGGCTGGCCAATTATCTGGTCGAGCGGTGCCAGGGCACAGGCTGCACGAACTTTGCCCAGATTGCCACTCCGGCCGGGATCACTTATAACGACACGGGTCTAGCTTCCAACACGAACTACAGTTACCGGGTACGGGCCACTGACGCCGCCGGCAACATGAGCCCGTACTCGAACGTGGCCAGCGCGGCTACCCAACCGGTGGTCACGTCAACCATCAATTACGTACAGGGTAATTACGCGACGCCACAAGCGGCTGAGACAACGGTAACGGTCCCCTTCACCGCCGCCCAGGCCGCTGGAGACCTCAACGTCGTTGTCGTCGGATGGAACGATTCTACCTCCGCTGTCAGTAAGGTCGCCGATAAGAGCGGCAACGCTTACACACTCGCAGTGGGACCGACAGTTATCGACGGCTCGCTGTCGCAGTCCATATACTACGCCAGGAGCATCGCGCCGGCGGCCGCGGGAGCCAATGCAGTTACAGTGACCTTCTCAACCGCTGCGGCCTACCCCGATATCCGGATTCTGGAATACAGCGGAGCGGACCCGAACAATCCGGTCGATGTCACCGCCGCCAGCAGCGGCAGTAGCGCCACGAGCAGCAGCGGTTCGGCCACGACAACTAGCCCAACGGATTTAATCTTTGGCGCCAACATTGTTACAAGCTTAACTAGCGGCCCGGGCAGCAACTTCGCCCAGAGGCTCATGACGTCGCCGGACGGCGATATTGCGGAAGATCATATGATGACGGCGACGGGGAACTATGCCGCCACGGCGCCGCTCTCGTCCGGGTCGTGGATCATGCAGATGGTCGCCTTCCGCACGGCATCAGGACTCCTGCCTCCTCCATCTCCGACGAGCATCGCGGTCAGTCCTGCGAGCGTTAACTTCGGCAGCGTAGCGGTAGGCGGCGCCAGCAGCCAAAGTGTAACTCTCAGCAATACAGGTACTGGGCTCGCAACCGTTTCACTGGCTGTGGCCACGGGGAGCGGATTCAAGATCAGTGGCCTGCCACTGTCGTTGACCCTGTCCGCCGGGCAAAGCACCAGTTTTAGCGCCACGTTTGCTCCTACAACCGCCGGAAGCGCCTCGGGCAACATTTCAATCATCAGTACCGCTTCAGACTCGCCTCTTTCCGTCTCCCTTTTGGGCACAGGAGTTGTCCAGGCGCTTTCCGCGACTCCCAGCAGTCTGGGCTTCGGAAACGTCACTGTGGGCAGCAGCAGCGATTTGCCTGTGGTCGTGACGGATACCGGCAGCGCCAGCGTGACGATTTCTCAGACCACCACCTCCGGCGCGGGTTTCAGCGTTACAGGGCCGGCCTTGCCCTTGACCTTGGCGGCGGGCCAGAATACCAGCTTCAGCGTTACCTTTCATCCTGCCTCGACCGGCAGCGTTACGGGCGGTATTTCCGTCATCAGCAACGCTAGCGATTCCCCTACCGGCGCATCACTCTCCGCCACAGGAGTGAACCAGCACTCCGTGACGTTGACTTGGGGGGCTAGCACTTCCTCAAACATCACAGGCTACAACGTTTATCGGGGAACGGTCGCGGGGGGATCCTATACAAAGCTCAATTCGTCTCCGAAAACAGGCACAGCCTACACGGACACGACGGTTGATGCCGGACAGACCTACTACTACGTGACAACGGCCGTGGATTCCCAAGGTATAGAAAGCGGAGACTCAAACCAAGCCACGGCAACTATTCCCTCTCCATAGAGGCTGTGTGAAAACGCCGAAAAAAAGTGTTGTAGCGGCGAAGACGCCGCCGCTACAACCTAAGGTGTCACCCATCGACCGTAAAGCGCCGACTTGAATCTGCATATACTATGGCCGTGTATTTCTTTCATACCTCTAGAATATTCTCCATTCCGCAACGATGATATATTAGAAACTTTATCCTTTATAATCAATGAGTTAGCGAAATATAATTAATGGCTGCCAGCATGCTAAACAGCGGGCAGACTTACAGCTACGAGCTGGAACAGCAGGGACGCTTCTTGTAGTACTCCAGGTGAGCAGGCATCAAGAAGCTTTCAAGTCTGACGGTAGCGTGGGAAAGTCCGGACCTCGATTAAAATTCAATCTTGATGAATCTCATGTTAGGTCAACTACTCGCGCCAACGGGTTGGTTGTCCGGCTTCCCACCGGTTTTCCGTATTAATTAGCCCCAATCGCAAATAGGGATCCGGCGACAACCTAAATCAGTTCTGGAAGTCCAGAAGCTTGGCAATAGTTCACACGCATCACACGAACAGTTTTTGCTATGGGATGGACGCTAGCTCAGCGTAAGCTTTTCGGGCTATTTTTTGCCAATTTCCTCTTTAATAAACGCCGAAAATTACTAATGAGTATATAGGCGATGCAAAAAAGGGGAATCCGCTCAAAAGTCGAACGACGAATTCGCGGCGATTTCCATGCCTCGCACATCCACGGGTTGAACTTTCGCTGGCATAGCTCACGCCTCTTGTTGAAGGTGCTTGCTGTGGCAGGCATTGTCTCGGTGCTTGCCTCCTGTGGCGGCGTTGGCGTCGATCCACCCGCGCCGAGGACAAACAATCAGATTTCCACTCTGACCATATCCCCCGCAAGCATCTCCTTTGGAAACGTCAAGGCAGGAACTACTAGCGCCCAAACCATCACGCTAAACAACGCGGGTACCGCCAGCGTAACGGTTTCTCAGGCGAGCATCACGGGAAGTGGATTCAGCATAAGCGGCCTCCCCCTACCATTGACGTTGGCCGCGGGGCACGCCAGCAGCTTCAGCGCTACATTCTCCCCTGCGACCGCAGGGGACGTAGCGGGTAATATCTCAATCGTGAGCGACGCGTCGAACTCAGTCCTCGGCGTTCCTCTCTCGGCTAATGGAGTCACGACTCAGGTTGCCATCACACCGCCCAGCCTTAACTTTGGAAGCGTCGCGGTGGGCGCCAATAGCAGTCAGCCCCTTACTCTAACTAATACAGGCACGTCCGTTGTAACCGTCTCACAAATTACCGCCGCCGGCACGGGGTTCAGTGTGAGCGGCCCCTCGCTTCCTCTTACCTTGGCTGCGGGCCAAAGCGTGGGCCTTACAGTAGCGTTCTCTCCTGCGACTGCCTCGACGGTGAGCGGCAGCATCTCCATATTGAGCGACGCCTCAAGTTTGCCGCTTACGATCTCCCTTTCCGGCGCTGGAGCGACGCAACTGCTCGCCGTTGCTCCCGCCAGCCTGAACTTCGGCAGCGTCGCGATGGGTGGCAACAACAGCGGGCAGACTATAACACTCAGCAACACCGGAAGCGCTGCCGTGACGGTCTCTCAGGCGAATGTGGCCGGGGCTGGGTTCAGGTTGAGTGGGCTCTCTTTGCCCTTGAGCCTGGGCGCAGGTCAAAGCACCGCCTTCCAAGTCAATTTCTCCCCCACCACCGCGGGTAGCGCAGCCGGCAGCGTATCAATCATCAGCAACGCGTCAGACTCGCCCCTGTTGATACCCGTCTCGGGCTCCGGCATCACGTCGCAGCTTACGGCTAGCCCGGCGAGCCTGAACTTTAGTAACGTTCAAGTAGGCAACAACAGCGCTTTGCCCCTGGTCGTGACGGATACCGGCAGCGCCACCGTGACGATTTCTCAGGCCACAACCTCCGGCGCGGGTTTCAGCGTTACCGGACCGGCCTTGCCCTTGACCTTGGCGGCGGGCCAGAATACCAGTTTCAGCGTCACCTTTCATCCTGCCTCGAGCGGCAGCGTTACGGGCGGCATTTCCGTCATCAGCAATGCCGCCAATTCCCCCACCAACGCATCGCTCTCGGCCACAGGAGTGAACCAGCACTCCGTGACGTTGACTTGGGGAGCTAGCACTTCCTCAAACATCACGGGCTACAACGTCTACCGGGGAACAGTCTCAGGCGGCCCTTACACAAAGCTCAATTCGTCTCCGGAAACAGGCACAGCCTACACGGACACGACGGTTGATGCGGGGCAGACCTACTACTATGTGACAACGGCCGTAGATTCCCAGGGCGCCGAGAGCCCCAACTCAAACGAGGCCATGGCTGTCATACCGTCTCCCTGATGAGTCACTCAGCGCCCTTCAACTCGCCGGAACCGGCAGGGCGGTTTAGCTTCGCGTCTCGTCCGAATTCCGTCAAGCAACCGAATGCTCTGGAGCGGCGACCTGAGTTTCTCGCAGCCGCGTCCGGGACGCGATCTCCGATTTTTGGAGCCACCACAGGATAGGCACCAGAATCGCAACGGCAATAAGCGAGAAAAGGACTCCTCCGTGATGGTGCAGGTTCCCGGTGAGGAAGCCCCGGTCCACGTACACCGAAAGCAAGGAAATAGTTGCTATTCGGATCGCGTTCTTTAGGATCGTAACTGGAATAATCATCAAGGTGAAAGACAACTTTCTCCAGCCAGAACGGAGAAAGAAGTGGCCTGCCAGCAAACTTATGATCAAGAGGGCCAGGCTGGATCGAATTCCGCTACATTCCTTCGCGACTTCGATGTTCACGCCGGGAAGGGAAAACACAAAGCCCTGTTTTAGAACGGGCGCTCCCACCAACCTAAACAGCGCATACGTTGTCTCGGTGGACCCCTTTTGCAGGGCAAAAACGATCTTATCGAGGACGAAGCCGGGGATCGGAACCATCAACAACAGGAACAGGGCGGGGAAGACTGCGGCCTTAAAAGCGCAAATACCGTAGCAGCAAACGAATCCTCCGATCCAGACCAGGACCAACGATAGCGCCATTAAAGACAAACGGTTCGTTTTGTCGAGCGAAAACAAATGGTACCAACATGCGCAAAACCCGCCTATACCCGCAAGGATCGCAATCATTCCGGTCTCGACGTCAGATTCAACACGGGCAAATATTCTCTTCCTTTCGACGTATACCAAAAAGCCGGTAATGAAAGGTATGAAGATGACGTAGGAATACGCGTCATTATCATAGGAAAGTTTCACCAGGGCTCGCAACGGCGCCGAGAACGCTACGCCGGTTAAAAGCATAAACAGCGCGAAACTTACATCTCTTCGTTTCATATATTCGCCGTGAAATGGGCTGCGGTTATTGCTCTAGCGAGAGCACACTCGGCCTCTTTCGGCCTTGAGAAGCAGCGCTTTATACAGCTTCGGCGTATTTCCCCTCGGCGCTCAGACGGCTGCGAACCTCATGCGGTTCGTAAACGTCGAGGTGTTTGTTGACAGCGAAGAGGGCAAGCTCCAGCCGGTTAGAAACACCGAGCTTGTCGTAAATATTGCTCAAATGGTGCTTCACGGTGCGCTCCGCAATCGAAAACTTCCGGCCCACGTCTTTGTTTGAACATCCGGTTACGATCGTGGCGATGATTTCCAATTCCCGCGGAGTGAGTCCGTAATGTTGCGGAGATTTGCGGCCATCATGTTGCTGTGTGAAGCAGCGAATCGCGCTCGCGATTCCAGCCACGGCTTTCTCTCCAATCCAATACTGGCCCGCAATCACGCCCCGAACGCCGTTCAGCAGGAGGCGTGTATCCGATCCCTTGAGCACGACGCCATGCGCCCCGAGATCGAAGGCTTCGGCAATTTGATTCTCCTGGGCTCCAGACGCCATTAAGAGAGTACGCACGCACGACTTCACCGATGCAAGGCGGCTGAGAACTTCCAAACCGGAAAGCGGCTCTGCAAGATCGAGCAGAAGCACTTCCGGTTTGAGCTCAAGAGCTAGCTTAATAGCCTCGGAAGTCGTCGCGGCTTCTCCGACGACGATGAGATCCGGTTCGCCCTCGAACAGTCTGCGGACCCCGTATCGGAGGATGGGATCGTCAACCGCAATAGCAATGGACGTGGCCCCGTGATTATTGTTCATGGAGTTTGAATACATAGTAAATCTTTCAAGTGAAGAGGATTAGCAGGTTGCGCTGGGGATAGATCCTGCGAAAGCGGATTACACCTTACGAGATCTTATCAATCGATACTTGCCCGAGGTTCAAGGATTAGTTCTTTGGCTTCTTCGCGCTGGTCTCGCCGTAGTATTTACTGTAATATTCTGAATATTCCCGGTCGAGGCCTTTAAGACCGTTCAGAATTATACCGATTACAAACCCTGGTCCGAACTGCCGGATCGCTTCTTCCACTCCTTCTCGTGGCGTCTTACCAGCGCGCACCACAAGCAGGCAGGCGTCGGCCCGAGGTTTTAGGGCTAAGGTGTCGGCAATAGGGCCAGTGGGGGGAGAATCGATGATTATCCAATCGAAGCGATCGGACATGGACTGAAGAACCTCAGTAAACCGCTCAGATTGCAGAAGCTCGGTCGGATTACCCGCTGGCTCTCCTGCCGGCAAAAGGTAAAACTCCAAAGGCTTGATCCGCCGAACCGCCGGGAGTGGGTCAGAGCCGTGCCCCAAACAGTCCGACAACCCTGCCCACCGTTCAAGCCCCAGCCGCGGGGCCAGCGATGGCCGCCGCAGATCGGCTTCGACGAGTAAGACCTTGGTTTTCCCCTTGTCTGCAAGAATGGTGGCGAGGTTCAACGCTACTGTAGACTTCCCGTCTTGCGGCAATGGGCTGGTAACCAAGAGCGTTCGTAGCTTTCCTCCGCCTTGCAGTTTTTGAAGGCGCATTCGCAGCAAACGGTAGCGGTCGGCCGCCAGCGTGTCGGGATGATCCCAAACAACTATCCGGCTTTCTGGCCGGATCGCCGTGTTCTCACTCGGCACGGACGCCAAGTCGGGCGCGTTTTCAATGGTATGGAAGAATGCCTCAGGCGAGAGGAAATTTCCGTGCTCTGCACGGCCCTCCGATTTGCACAGGGCTTCAAATATGTGACTCATGGATTCTTCTCCTGCCCCGGCTCACCGGATTCGTGATCATGTCCTGTAGCTTCGAGATTTCCAACAAGGTCGCTGGGCGGCTCTTCAGAACCTGGACGGACGTCTGGGGCGCCTGGATTGATGGTACGGACTTCAGCCGCCCCTCCACCATTTGAGGTAGAACCGGCGGAGATTCGGAGGTCGCGGCAAGCTTCAGCGATGAGAGAGGCTGAAATAATACGGCTGCCCGCAGCATACGCTGAAATAAGAGCGTTCTCACAGATGGCGTTGATTAATCGCGGATAGCCGCGTGAGTAGTCGTGAATCGCTTCGAGGGCGCTTGCCGGAAACTCGGGCGGGTGTCCATTCGCTCCGGCTCGTTTGAGCCGCCAAGCGATATACTCCTGCACTTCTTCGAAGGTGAGAGGCTGCAACTGGCATCGGAAGGCTACTCTTTGTTTCAATTGACGAAGCCCCGGTGAATCCAGTTTTTCATCTAACTCAGGTTGGCCCACCAATGCAATTTGCAAGAGTTTGCCGCGATGCGTTTCCAGGTTGTTTAGAAGGCGGGCTTCCTCTAATACTTCTTTGCTCAGTAAGTGCGCCTCGTCTATTACCAGCACGGTCGTCATTCCTTCCTCGTTCTGACGAATCAGAAAGCGGGACAAGCCGAGGAGCAGATCACTCTTATCCTTCCAATCGATACGTAGTCCTAAGTCAGCCGCAACATAACGAAGCAACTCAACGGGCGTGAGGGTGGGGCTGAACACATAAGCGTACTTTACCCGCTGCTTGGCAAGCTTCTCCAGCAGGCAGCGCACTAAAAGGGTCTTACCGGTTCCCACCTCACCGGTGAGCACGGCAAAGCCTTTGCGCTCCCGGATCGCATAATAAAGGTTGGCGAGCGCCTCGTAATGCCGCGCTGTTGGGTACAGAAATCGCGGGTCAGGACTAATTTCGAATGGACCGCGATCCAGACCAAAGAACCCTTTGTACACTCTGCTAGCCTTTCCGGAAAACGTAGAACTCCGCGATCAAGACGACCATCAGTAAGGCGGTGGCCCCAATCCACTCGAGAGTCCTTCCCCAGGAGCGTTTTCTCTCCTCCGCAGGCGTCAGCGACAACGGCACACTGACAATCAAAGGGAGCTTAAATTGCTCGATCACGCCTTTTTCGGAATAAAAAGAGTGGTCCCCTGAGTCGATCAGGAAAGCCAGGGCCGCCCCCAAGAGCAGGCCCGCCACGGCGCCGCCAAGCGCGATTTTTCTGCGTTTCGGGCTGGATGGCTTCGCCGGAAGGCTCGGGGGATCGACGACGCGGAACTGCTGCCCTTGCTGCCGCTTGGCTAAGCTTGTCGCCATCTCAGATTGGGTGACCTTACCCAGCAAATCATCGTAATTCTTCTTCGCCAGGTCGTAACCGCGCAGGATATCAGCGAGTTGCTGCTCCCGCACCGGAGTTTGATTCAGCCTTTGCTCATACTGCGTAGTTTGCTGTTCCAACTGCTTTTGGCTCTTGGTGAGGTCTTCCATCTGTATCCGGTTGGCCTCAAGCTGACTTCTGATTTGTGCCTCAGAGCTGCTCTCCCCAGCCATTGTAGAAATCGCAGTGGTGGTCTCCTGCCCTTTCGAGGCCTGATTGGTCTTGGGTGGCTTCAGGCGCGCGAGCAGGATTTTTTGCTGTGCAATCTTGTGGTCTATCTGCACCACGTCCGGATATTCAGTGGTAAAACGGGCTAGCAGCGATGCCCGCTGAGATTCTAAATGGTCCAATTCAACTTGAGCGGCCGCAAGCGGATTGTTCGAAAGCTCCACCCCGGGCGCCGTCCCGCCGGTGCTGTCCAAATTCCGGTACTGATCGAGCAGCGAACTCAAGTAAACCCGCTGCTCCTGAGCCCGGCTCAACTCAGCCATCGTGCTCTGCAATTGTGTGTGCAAGCCCGAGAGGATTTCCAGGTTCCCCTGTTCTTGCTCTGGCAATTCTCCAAGATTAGCCGTCCTGAAATCCCGAAGGCGCTGTTCTTGCCCTTTGAGGTCCTGCTCTGCGGACGCTAGTTGGTCTCTCAAGAAGCTTGTGGTGCCCACGTCTTGTTGTTCCTGCAGTTTCAAATTTTCGTCAATGAAGAAGGACGTTAGCCTGTCCGTCACCTTTTGGGCGACCAGAGGGTTGTCCCCTGTAAACGAGATTTTGAATGCGTTAATGTCTTTCTGGGTCGAGTCCTTCTGAATGGGTTCGATCTGAATGTTGCTGCGCATCAACTGGGCCAAACCTTCCGGCCCGATATGGCCCTTCTCCCGCGGGTAAAGCCCAAACTCATCGATGATCGGAAGCAGGCGGGACCGGGAGAGCACCGCTTCGGTAAGCGATTGAAGCGCCTGTTGAACGCTGTACGTCGTGTTAGGAACAACGTAACGTTCCGGAACCTGCTGCTGCACAACAAGAATCGTCGCTTCCGACGTATAACGGTTCGGAAGAATGAGCGAACCGAGAGTCACGGCAACGGCGACGACGCACGTCGTGGCAATCAGCCACCATCGACGACGGATCGCGAGGCCTAGATACTGATGGATCGTCTTGCTTAGGTCTTGATTTTCTTCAGGCATATTCTAATCCCCCCTGCCGAACGCTACGCGGCTCGAAGCCCACTGCTTTTGGCGATCTAGAGACTCCGATCATCACCACGCATGACGGCTGCGCTAACCTAATTACCCAACACCCGCTTCACCGGCCGCTCGCCGCATGGCGCAATGGCTCGAGATCATCCGTCTCACAACATTGGCCGTCTACAAAAAGTTCAGCCAGGCGTCGCATCGTGGAGTAGCGAGGGTTAAAGTGTTGGCGCACAAGGCCAGTCCAGCGATGTAGCGCAACGCCTACACCAGTCCCCAAAGTATTCGTAATAATGTCGGTCATACCGGAATCTCGTGTTGGAAGAAATGCTTGCAGAACTTCGATGGTCAGGCTTATCGCTGCTCCCCATACAACGGTGGCAATCGCTGCCCGCTTGCTGCGAAGCGCCAGAGACAAATAGGCGTAAAACAAGAATCCCAGCGGGACAAACCCGCCAATATTAATCAGGACGTTCTTCCAGTAACTCCAGCCGGGATGATATTCGTTCCATGGCCGCTTGAGAAGTGTGTGATTGAGTTCCATGTATCGTTCTGGAATGTATAGATCCGCTGAGGCGCCGGCGCGGTTATAGATAACGCTTCCTGAGTGCTCATCAAACCGATAGAGAGCAAGGGTGCGTTCGTTCTCAGTGCGATCGGGCTGTCCGGTTTTAGTCCAGCTTGCATAGTGTTGGTAAATCTCATCAGAAGTAAGCTCCCGGCCGTAAACTGCAAGCCCCAGCAGCTCACCAGACCAACTGTCGTTAGTTACGGGTGAATTGGCCACCACGAGTTGGCCTTTCAGATCGGTCGCTGAAAACGCGAAGCGCTGAGGCCCTTGGACCAGAACACCATTCACATAGACAGCCGTCTCATGACCATCTGACGTGACTGTAATGAAAACGGATCGGCCTTGATGGAAGATGCCATCAACGTATAGCCGTGCGTCTACGGTGTGATTTTCGTGGCTCCACGGTTCGTTTTCCAGTACAAGATCCCGGTTCAACTGGTGCAGCGAAAACCCACTTGGGCCGTAAGGAGTGTAGAAGGCAAGAAGCGTACTAGTGTCAAACGTTAGACCCGGCGCGAGCCAGAGTTCAAGGCTGCGGGATGTCTCGTTTTGCTGGTTCAGCTTCCTGAATGGCCCATCGCTCAAGATGGCGCCGTATCTGCCGAAGCGAAGCCCATTCGCTTTCGCCAGCCACGCGACCTCATTTTTCGGGGCATGGAACGGCCAGAGTCCCGCCGCAAGTATGCCCCCCAATATCACAGCGCAGCTTACGGCTCGGATGCCAGTTATTTTCGGTTTCCTGTTTGACTGAGGCATGATTCCGTCTTATTCGATGGACAACTTACAGGTTGGACTGGGAATGCGCCGGGGGAAAAGACACAGTGGCATGGTTATCCAACATGCCTGTACAACAGGGTTCCGGCCGTACTGAGGAAGCCACGAGGCGCGTACCCGAAGGTTCGTCGGGCAATCTCGCTGTTCCAGCCGTTGTTCGCGCGCTTTGGCGGGACCGTACCATGTCTCCAATAGGTCAGAGTGGATTGCACTGCGCCCCAGCGATCCTTGAATTTGACGAGCCCGAGGTTGTCCCAATCGGATCGCCCCATATCGAATTCCTGCAGACCCTTGCCCTTGGCATCCTGAATCACTTTCCATAACATCAGGTGTGTGCCTCCCAGGTGACTGAACTGCTTGTCGGAGCAACCATATTTGTAAACGATTGTGGCCTTGTAATTGAGCGTAAGAACGCTAGCCACGGGCCGGCCATCTATGGAGACTACGTGGATTTTCAGCTTCTCGCCCATACATGCGACTAAATTGCGGAACCAGGCAAGCGGTTGTGGCAGCGACAACTGCCTCCGGCGCGTCAGTATCAGCAAGTGGTAGAATTTTTTAAGCAGTGGTTCCGAGCGACCCGCTTCGTAAACTATGCCTTCCCGCTCTGCGCGCCAAATCTTCCTCTGCACGCAATCTTTGTGGAATCCCCGGAAGAGGTGCTGGGTAGCGGGGCGGAGATCCAACCGGTGCAGGCAGAAAGCCTTGGATTTGGTAAAGCCTGGAAAGGCGGTAAGATCGCTTTCGGCTGGTCTTATCTCGACATACTTCCATCCGTTGCCGTTTCTCTCCTCACGCAGCGTCGCCAAGATGCAACGCAATTCTTCGCTGTTGTCAACCAACGGCTCGCAGTGGTCGCTAAATGGCAGGGATACCATTCGGCGCCCAGTGAGCCAACTCGATACGTGGCAGAGGACGACGCCATTGGCAACTTCCTGGGGCAGAGGCGAGGTTGTCAGGACGACAGGCTCGTATCCGTAAGTTCGTTTCAACGCCTCTAGCCAACCGGGTGTGTGAAACACGGAAGCTTGGGGGTGTCGTTCCACCAAACCAAGCCACCCGGGATCGTGAATGGGGTCTATCTCGCGCACGCGCCTGCACATTAGTGCTCACACCACACATTCCAAATGAGTTTCATGGCATGGGCGATATGAAGGTTCATCCGTCCGAAGCGCCATGGGTTCCTGAGACAAATTACCTTTACCGCGGGTTGCGTCTTTTCAGCCTGCGAAGCTGTAAGCCATTTCATCCCCTATGAGTTCGGCATAGGCTACCCTGGCCCGTTCTTTTCCTGCGCCCTGCACTTGCCATTGACCCTCTTCAAAAACCAATTCCATCTGGCTTCTCTCCATCCACCAGTTGGCCACATCCCTGGGCAGAGCGGTCCAGATACTGCCCTCCTCCTTCAGTTGGGCCAAATGACCAAGAAGGGCCTTGTAACAACCGAGCGCCCGTGGCTCAATGATGTAATCCGGATGGACGAGGAAATTAATCAGTCCGTGGTTGGCCAAGATCAAAGCGATCTGTTCTTTCCAAAGGTCAAGGGAGTAATCACCCAGTATGTGGAAGAGCGCGTAGTCCTGCGTCGCCGTCAGTGGAAGTTCTACGATCTTGCCAATGAAGTATGGCATCACGGTACAGCAACCACCGCGCTGGGGATCGAGATGCGCCACATTGGGGAGCGACATGTCATAGGAGAATTCGAATGCGGTGAACCAGTCCGCGTTACGGTACAGAATTCCGGATCGAAATCCTTGGGCGCCGAATTCCCTCACATAGTGGTTGATCCTTTTCGCCCGGCGCAGGAACTCAGCGTAGTTAGCATAGAGACGTCCGTCGTGCTTCAGGTCGTGGACGTTTACCTCAAAACCCCGTCTCACAATGCCGTCAAGAAAGCTCTTCGGAACTGGGTACCGGTTTTCCGGTACCACCTGAAAGGCGCTGTAGAAACCGTAGGACTCGTCTAAATCCATCAATTTCGGGCAAAAGTCCCTGCCGCAGGAACCCTCGACATCGTGGGTCATGATGGCGCAGCTTCTGAAACCCTCCGGCCAGAACCAGATAAAGGGTATCTTCTTAAGACCCTGATCCCGCATCGCAAAGGCGAGCAGCTTCTGGTGAATGCGCTCGACGGTAGTATCGACGGGCCAACTGGGGAAGGTGATGTTATTCCAGCCTCGCAGCCCCATTCTCTGGACGCGTCGGCGCGCAGAAACCCCGAGGAGCGGCCGCACAAAGTAATACGCCTTCCGTAAAATGTCATTGAGAACCCGGCCCTCTTCGCGGAAGTGAGCTGCGTACCGCTCGCGGTGCAAATTCTCGATGATCTCCCCCGGATCAAATGGAATCCAGATTCCCGCTGCTTCCAACCTCACGTTGTCAAGTGCGTCATTGAGTTCACTAACGGGACTCGCAGCGACGCCTTCCGGGAGCCTGCCATAGCAGATGGTGTCCTCGCCTAATCGAAAATAGCCTGGCTGGTCCAATGACCGTCGCGCCGGGAGAAACTGTGCCACATTAGCCGGACAACGGTAGTAGTCGGTCAGCACATGATTTGCGGCATCGTTTCTCTCAGCGAACTTCGAATCGTTCTCGTGAGAAACAACATGGCCTTGAATGGTTTTGGTCAAAATTGCGATATCATCGCCCACGGCTTACCCTCGGATGACCCACCCGGGCCGCCGCGCCCCTTCCGCGCGATCTCATCTTCCATTAACAGCTTGGCTTTGAATTACAGGAAACGGTTGTTGGGCTTTTCTCCTTTCGTTAATTTGTAGTGTTGCCGGGTGGCCTTTCAATTTATAGCACTAGCTTGCGGCAGTAAAATGCCTCGGCGTAACCACTGGGAGCCTTACATTCCATCCCTCGTAACCGCATGAGCGAGAGAAATGTGCTCTCCTGAAACCAGTGCTTGGCGTGTTGGGATTGGAACGCCTCCATGGTGTAACGAACCTTCTTCTGGCACAACTCAGCCTCGAGGGGTACAAACACACTCGGGCATCCCATGTCGCCATCGTATTTTGGAATTTCGTATTCCAGAATGAAATGATCCCGAAACGTGTTCCAGGTTAAGTCTGCGATCAGCCGGTGGTCTTGATGCGCATCAGCCCGATTGTGAGTGAAGATCAGGTCCGGAGAAACCGCTTTCAACTCTTCGAAAACTTCCTTCACCTCCGCGCCCACAAACGGCATAAATCCGTCCCGGAAGGTCTTCAGCAGTGGCCCTCTCAAAGCGTTGGGGCTGATGAACAGCGTGGCTGCTCGCCGCGCCTCAGCCTCCCGGATTCCGGTAGCGCTAAATACCACCCAGTGAAATACGATGTTCGGGTACTGTTCAGCCAGCCGGAGAAGCGTGCCTCCACACCCGATTTCAATATCGTCGGAGTGTGCCCCCAGGCATAAGACCGTCAATGCGCCTGTGGCTCCTTCCTTTAGGTTCAGGTGGATCATGCTTCAGCCATTTCCAGCTCTGCAGTATTCGATTTGGAAGTGGGCGCGTGATCCCAGACTTTCCATGGCGCCGCGCCCTGATTTAGTTCCTCGAGGCGTTGCTTGTCCTTGAATGTATCCATGCACTGCCAGAAGCCAGTGTACTTGTATGCTAACAGAGCCCGTTTTTCCATCAGCCGCTGAAATGGCTCACGCACTAATTCCTCGCCAGGCAGGATATGGCGGAAGATCTCATTACGCATCGCGAAGAAGCCGCCGTTAATCCAAATTTGGGTGCGGCCCAGCGCGCAAATGTCCCTAACCATCCCCTCCGGCCCGGCTTCGATAATGTCAAAACTGGCGGTGGGTTGCACGGCCAGCAGCGATGCCACGGCAGCGCTCTGCCGGAACGTTTCCAAAAGAGCGGGTAGAGGCACATCGCTAAGTCCGTCGCCGTAGTTTGCAAGAAACATTTCTTCGCCTTGTAGGTAGGGCTCTACTGTCCTCAACCGCTCGCCAACGGTGGCGTTGGCGCCGGTTTCCACAAACGTGATAGTCCAGTCATCGATATCGCGGTTTATAAACCGGATATCCTTCCCGCCTCGTGACCAGACAAAATCGTTCGAGACAGATTCATCGTAGTGCAGAAAGTAATCTTTGATGCAGTTACCCTTGTATCCTAGGCAGATGATGAAATCCTTGTGCCCGAAGTGGGCATAGTATTTCATCAGGTGCCAAAGAATGGGTCTCGCACCGATCTGCACCATAGGCTTGGGCACATCGTCCGCATAGCCCCTGAGACGCATGCCGGCTCCTCCACAGAAAAGAACTACTTTCATGACTGTCCTCCACTTCTAGTAGATCGCAACTTCCGGAATCGGCACGACAAAACGGCCTCCCCAGCGCCGTATATACTGCAACTGGTCCATGATTTCATCTTTCAGATTCCAGGGTAGAATGACGACGTAATCGGGCTTGGTCTCACTGATTCGGTCCGGATGATGAATCGGAATGTGGGTGCCTGGCAGGAATCGGCCCTGTTTATGCGGACTGCGGTCCACCGTGTACTCAATCAAATCTGTTCCAATGCCGCAGTAGTGCAGCAGCGTCGCACTCTTACCCGGGGCTCCATACCCTGCGACCGACTTGTTCTGCCGCGCGGCTGTGACTAGAAAGTCCAGCAGCGCCAGCTTGGTCTTTTTGACCTGCCGGTGGAACTGGTCGTATCCTTCGAGCGAAGCCAGTCCTGAATTTTCCTCCTCCGCAATCAATTTCCCAACGGCCGGCTCGACGTTGCGCGTTCGGCTCTGTGCGCGGCAGGCGTAAACTCGGAGGGAGCCACCGTGCGTCGCCAACTCCTCCACGTCGAACACCTTCAGACCGTGAGCCTCCATGATTTGCATTGTGGTGAGCAGGGAGAAATAGGAAAAGTGCTCGTGATAGATCGTGTCAAACTCGTTGCGCTCGATCAACCGTAGGAGGTGGGGGAACTCCAGTGTGAGAACCCCTTCATGCTTCAACAAAATCTTGAGCCCTTCTACGAAATCGTTCAGGTCCGGGACCTGTGCCAGCACGTTATTGCCCAGGATCAAGTCAGCACCGCGGCCTTCGGCCGCCAACTCTTCCGCGAGTTGGGCGCCGAAGAACCGCACGAGCGTGGGGACTCCTTTCTCGATCGCCACTTCAGCAACGTTCGCCGCCGGCTCAATTCCCAAGACGGGAACGTTTCGGCGCACAAAATACTGCAACAAATAGCCATCGTTGCTAGCCACCTCGACCACGAACTTCCGCTCGTCAAGGCCGAATCGCTGCACCATCTTCTCGCAGTAATTCTCGCAGTGTTTTAGCCACGAATCCGAATAGGAAGAAAAATAGGGGTAATCGCCGAAGATATCTTCTGGGCTTTCGTATTCTTCCAGTTGCACCAGAAAGCACTGCCCGCAGACAAAAACGCGAAGCGGATAATAGACTTCTCCACGATTGAGGCTGGTGGCCGACGGGTAGGTCTCGCACAGTGGAGACATCCCGAGATCGACAAACGCTCGCTGTAAGCTGGCGCCGCAGAAACGGCATGGCTTGATGGTAGTCTGTTGCTCAATTTCGGGTAGTAGCGTTGTTTGAGTCATATTTATGCTCCGAATTGGGGATTAGACGACAACAGCCGTCTCAGCGGGCTGCCGGCTCCAGTGCAGGGAAGCATCCAACTGCCCAGCTTTCTGGAGACGTTGGATTTGGCGGATGCGAACGTATCGCCCGCACTCCACATCCTCAGGCGTGAGACCCGCAGCTCGATATGCTTCGTAGAGTTCTTGCGCGCCCAGCCGGGCGGTCCACTGTGGGGCAAAACCCGGTAGCACGCGCCGGATCTTATCGCAGTTGACACGATAACAGCGTTTGTCGGGGCCGCCGCCTGGAGCGTATTCCACGTGGCATCCGGGAACCGTCTCTGCGACAATGTCAGCTAATTCACGAATCTGGTAATTCTCATCTGTCCGACCAACATTAAAGGTCTCGTTGTGTATGGCTTCCCGTGGCGCTTCAAGCACGGCGAGCACGGCGGCAATGATGTCACGAATATGCACAATGGGACGCCAAGGGGTGCCATCACTTTTGATGTAAACCCTGCCTGTCGTATATGCCCATGCAACCAAGTCGTTCAAAACAATGTCGAGCCGCAACCGTGGAGAGGCGCCATAAGCGGTAGCATTTCTCATGTAGGTCGGACTAAAATAATCATCCGCCAGGCGCGCAACGTCATGCTCGACCATAACCTTGCTCTCGCCATACGGCGTGATGGGGTTGAGCGGCGCCGTTTCCTCATGGATCGCCTCGCCCGCTGCGCCATACGTGCTGCAAGACGACGAAAAAACAAAGCGCTTCACGCCCGCTGTCTTGGCCAACTCAGCCAGCCGCACCGAGGCGCGATAGTTGATGCTATAAGTGAGGTTTCGGTCGAGGTCGCCCAGGGGATCATTGGACAACGCGGCAAGATGCACAACAGCGTCCATGCCTTCGAGGTCCCCTTTGCTCAAATCGCGGATATCTTTTCGGATTTCAGGGATCTCCGAGGGCGCCTCGCTCAATTCGCACCCTGCGAAAAGGTCAGTGTCCAACCCGACGACTTCGTGGCCGGCGGATTGTAAAATGGGTCCCGCAACAGCTCCGATATAGCCTTTATGTCCGGTCAATAGTATTCTCATTCTCCTGCAACTCCTGTTCAAAAGAGATTTGTTTAAGTAATTGATACAAAGGGGTCGGGCTATGGATGCTGCACGCAGCCTTCGGGCAACGCTTGGCAGGGGTTCTTTTCTACTTCGCTGTCGTTCGTAATAAGCGAGAGCAGTTCATTCTGGCAGAGCAGGTCCGCAGCCTCACTGATGTGCATGAATGAGATGCCCGAACGCTCCGCGATGTCTAGCAAGGAGTGCTCTCCGTCTGAAAAATTCAGCACCCAGAGGCGAGCATCGATTTCCGCTCCGATCGTGCCACCGCCTGTCGGGCGGTACAGGCCTCTGCGTCCCAGTTGAGGCTCACCGTAAGGGCTAAGGTTGCGATACCGTCGGTTGTTTTCAAGCACGTCCAGGATGGCCGCGCATACACGGAGCGACCCGGCAAGTTGTAGAGGCAGTACGAAGTCGAGGTTGTCAGCCGAAGTGTGATACTCCGGAAAGCTCCCCCACACGCTCCGCATCAGGCAACCGACCGGGAGATTGAAACCCGGAGAGCAGTACTGCCGCTCATCATACCCGTAGGGCGAGAATTCCAGAAACGCCGGGGACTCGCTGTAATGAGTGAGAACGTGCGCCACAGCCCGGTCAATCTCGGCATTTCCCCGCCGGCTTTTCTTGTAATGGAATCCCCCCGCATCTCCGACACATGTCAGTACCAGCCCATGGTGGATGCGTCCAGCGCTCTGACGGTTTCGAGCCAGCCACGTGATAGCCCCGATCGTCCCGGGAATGAAAAGGAACCTGTACGAGTAACGAAGATTGCGTCCTGAAAGTAACTGTGCAAGAAAGGCCGCAACCGTCATCCCAGAAAGGTTGTCATTGGCGAGTGATGGGTGACAGGCATGGCACGAAATGAGAACCTCATCGGTAGACTGGCCGGGTAGGTAATACTCGCCGTAAGTCAAGTGCCCGCCTTCTAATGTAGAGTCAATGCATACCTCGTAGTCGCCGTCCGCCAACGCCGTCATCTGGTTATGCGAAAGGCAAAATCCCCAGTCCTCCTTGTAGTATGACGTGCGGTAAGGGACCCACTCGGGTCGCTCCGGAATCGTAAACAGATGCGGCTTGAGTTCGCTCAGCGGCATGGTCGCGTGCACGGGCGCACTGTAATTCACGATGTGCAGGTTGCATTTCTGGAAGTCCACAACGCGCTCCCCGGCAGGCGTTTTGATAAAGGCGTCGCGAATATTCCATTCCTTGGGTACGAACCAATCGAAAACAGGGGTTCCCGTCGGGACCTCGAAAGTCCGTAGTGGAATCAAATCTCGGATCATGCTCAGGGTCTGCCGGATTCCGTCACCGCTGATACTTCGGCAAATCGGGTAAAGGCTGGCCGCAAACCGGTGTAATTCCCGGCCAATGTCCGCCGCATCCCTCTGATCAAGCTCTTTCAGCAGGCTCATGGCTTTACTCGAAGTTCACGTAGCTTCGGTCCCGTTCGGAAATCATTTCCACTTTTTCGGGCCAAGAAATCTGAAAGGCGGGGTCATCCCACCGAAATCCCCGAGCCGATTCCGGATTGTAGAATTCCGACATTTGGTAGAAGACTTCGGTATTGTCTTCCAGGGTTAAAAAGCCGTGCGCGCATCCTTCAGGCACGTAAATCATGTTCCGTCTTTCAGCCGTCAGGACCAGTGCGACCCAATCCTTGAATGTCGGCGAATGCGGGCGGAGGTCCAGTACGACGTCGTAGATGGCGCCCGTAGTGCAACGCACTACCTTGGCCTCCGCATAAGGCGGCTCCTGATAATGCATGCCACGAAGCGTTCCCTTGCGAGAGTTGAAAGAAATATTGCATTGCGCCAGCTTGGGATTCAGTTTGTTGCTTTCGAATTCTTTCTGGCACCAAGAGCGCGCAAAGGACCCACGCTCATCCGTTCTAGGCTCCAGATGAATTTCGAAAGTGCCCTTTAGCTTGGTTTCTTGAAAGATCATGATGAAGAGGATGTGGTTTGGGGTGGGGAAGGGTCCGCTGCCCGTTGCGCTCTGGTTCTAGTTAGCGCCCCTCCTCAAAAATGAGTCGTATCATTATGTGTCCAGAGTTATCGCGCACCCTTAAGGCAAAAGTCCGTAGACAATGAGTTGTGTCTGGCCGGCGACAAACACCTTCCCGTTAGCTACAAGAGGAATTGCAAACTTCGCGGGATAGTCCATGGTGTCGCGACTCCCAGCTTGACTGCTATCGTACAGTTCATGGGTAAGATCGGTCGCATCATAAGCGATGAGCACGCCTGGAATGGTGGCGTCGTTGTTAGGATCTCCCAAATTCCGTACGGCCCACAGTATCCCATTCGTGGCGCCATTGGCCGAGATTGCAAACGAGCCGCCGCGACACGGGAAAATCACTGTGGACTGAGAGGTCGGGGACGCAGATAGCAAACCATTGCTCAATCGAAACGCCTTCAAGGTATCGTTCACCGCGGCGAAATAGATATAGCCATTGAAATAGACCGGGGTGCTGTAGTTTCCTTCTTCCGGACCTCCATTTGCCAACGCACCCACCAAGGATTGCACAATCTGGTTGTCATTATTTGGGTTGTAGTGTCCCATGTTGTCTCGATTAATTACGTAGATCGTGCCGGTTTTGCCGGAGGCGATTAGCAAATGCGGGTAGGGGCCGCTGGTTTGATCAACCAGTAGCGTCGGCCCGCCAGCCCCTAAATCGAGATTATTCGAAGACATGTTTGACTGGTCATGGGGAGTAAAGTAATCGGCTACGCTGCCACTCAGAGTAAGCTTCTCGATGCTGTCGCCATAGTCGATGCCGCCCGTATTAACATCGAAGGTCCCATTACTCGTCGAGAAATAGATATTCCCGTCGGCGTCCACAGCCAGTCCTCCACCACCCTGCCATATCCCCCCGTCGGAGCCATTAGGCGTTACGTTGTAGATCATTACCTGTTGGAGAGTCGTTGCATTGTATCCCATGACCCAGCCGTGATACGGCGAATTATCACCGTGCGATCCAAACGCGAGATACACCACGCCATTGTTCAGGAGCAGCCCGGGCCGTTGATTCTCTCTAAGAGGGTTGAAGGCCACCTTGCCGCCTGACGATCCATCACCTGTCCCTGGCACACTTCCTTGAAGCACGACGGGACCGCCGAACTTCTCGGCGCCAGTCGCGATGTCAATGGCGTGCAGCCGCTGCACGTATTGCGTGCCCTCCTTAGTCTTCGCAATGAGATACATTGTTCCGCTGGCCTGATCGATGACGGGCGTGCCCGTGATCCCAATTTCCGTGGGAATGTCGCCACATTCGCCCGTGTCGCCACAAGGAACCGGGGTAGCGCCGGAGCTGAGAAAATCCACATGCCAAAGTGGAGCGCTGCTGCGTCCGTCGGCATCGAAAGCGTAGACGCTATCGTGTTCCGTTGCCACATACACTACGTTGTGGTAACCGTTCCCGGGAATGCTGACATTTGCCACGTAGAGTGGCGACGCAAACCCAATCCCATCCAATGAATACGAGAAGAGCTTTCCAAATTGGGCCTGGTTAACATCGGCGAGTGTTAACACGGTTTCGTTGAGGTTTTGCCCGGTTCGAAGATTGTCATTATGGTACGTAAAGGTACCGGCATAGTTGCTGACGTATACCGTCGCATTTGCCGGCTGCATCTCTCCTATGGCCGCAGTCACAATGTGGCTGCCGACGCCGTTAGGAGATGTATAGAGGCCTGTCGTCGTGATCGTCCCTGAGGACGAAGAGCCGCCAATCACGCCGTCAACCGACCACGTGACAGTCCCCGTTCCGCCGGTTGTTGTGAACTGTTGTGTCTGGGTAAACGTTAACACCGTGGCGCGCGGAGAGATCGAAAGTGTTGACGTAGCGCCTGCCGCCGTGCGGAAAGCGACCATCTGCATTATCCACGTTCCGGATGAGAGGGGCGCGGTGGCGGAATAGTTCCCTGTCGTGGTCGCTATCTCGTCTTCCGCGATATCTCCGTCCGGTGAGGTGAGCAGTCGTTCGGTGAAGCCGCTGCCTGGCCCGGAGGTTAAGCTCGTCACAATATTGGCGCCAAAGATCAAGTCCGCCGGGCTGGTCGTGGTCGCCGAGCTGCTGCTGGTGGCGCCGCTGCCAGTGCCCGCGGCAGTGACATCGACCGGATTGTTCGGGTCCGCTCCGCTGTACTCTAAAATTCGAATGTCGGGATACGCCGCGGCCTTCGAGAAGGTTACCGTGACCGTGTTGGCTCCTGCGGCCGCAGCCGCGATGTTCTTGGCGTAGTAAATGGACTGCGACAGGGCGCCGCCGATGATTGTTGGACCCACCGCCAGCGCATACGCGTTTCCGCTCTTGTCGGTAACAGTGCTGACTGTAGTGGTGGTGTCGTTCCACCCGACTACGACAACGTTCAGGTCGCCCGTGGTCTGCGCGGCGGTGAAGAGGACCGTCACCGCGGTCTCGGCCGTTTGCGGTGTGGCGGAGTTGCCTTGCACATAGCCGACGGTTGTGGACGTTGAATATGTGGTCGCAGCGGCCACGTTGGAGTATGGGCTCAGGTTGCCAGCCGCATCCGTGGCCCGAACTCGATAGCTGTAAGTGGTTCCCACCGTCAAGCCGCTATCGTCATAAGTAGTGCCCGTCGGCGTGGCAATCTGGGCAAAGGTTGTACATCCAATTCCTTGGCAGCGCTCTAATAAATACCCTGTCACCGCAACGTTGTCTGTCGACGCGCTCCAACTCAGATTGATCTGGTTTGTGCTCGCAGCGGCCGCCAAACCGCTGGGCGCCGTCGGCGGCTGCGTATCTAGAATTGTCGACGTGGTCGCACTCGCCACGTTTGAGTATGGACTGAAATGGCTTGCTGCATCCATCGCTCGAACGCGATAACTATAACTGGTGGAACCCGTTGCGGTTGTATCGCCGAACGTAGTAGCAGCCGAACTACCGATCTGGGTGAAGCTCGTGCAGCCGGCGCCCTGGCAGCGATCCACTAGGTAACTGCTGACTGTTCCACCCGTTTCCGCTGCTGCTATCCACGAGAGATTGACCTGCGTGCTGGACGCCGCTGTGGCCGTTAGATTGCCTGGCAATGAGGGGATCGGGGCAGGTGTTGCGATGGTGACGACACCTGAGTAAGGCCCCTGCGTGCCTGCTGCGTCCTGGGCTCGAACGCGGTAGCTGTAACTTGTGGATGGTGTCAGCCCGATGTCGTTGAACGTTGTGTTTGCTGTGGTACCAATCTGGGTAAAGTTCGAGCAACCAGCGCCTTGGCAGCGCTCCACCAGATAGCTGCTGATTGTTCCACCAGTCTCCGTCGATGCTATCCACGTCAAATTCGCCTCGTTAGGGTTGTTCGCTGCAGCCACGACTACCGACTGCCAGGTCTGCGGACTGTCGATGGTGAAGGTCGCGTTATAGGTTCCCGGGGCCGCCTCCGTGTTTGTCTCCGCGTCGAGGAAGTTCGACGATGCCGCCGGTTGTTGTGTAAAACCTGGGCCGGATTGGAAAACGGCGCCCGCAGAAACCTTCGCGAAAGCCATCAGCAATTCGCTGATGCCCGAAGCTATGATGCTGGGGCTGGCAACGCTTTGGGTTGAGGTTCCGTTATCGCTACCGATCAAGGACACAGCGTCGACCGGCGAGGAAAGATTGGAACCTTTTACGGCGAAAATCGACATCACCAGAGGCTGTGCGAAGGAAAGACCCATGTTGACCGTATGACCCGGTCCCACGATGGGATTCCGTACGTACCACACCTCCGTCCGTAGATCGAAGCCCACACTGGTATTCGTCGGCCCGGCGATTGGAATCCAGACGTTGCCCAAGTTGTCGCTCGGAGTAAAGTTGACGCCAGCATGGGAGGACGCGCACAGTACGATCAAATCCGCGCCTGTGCTGTCGAATGCCGCGGCCGTATGGGACGTTAGGTATGTCGAATTGATGTAGCTCTGGACAGCGGCCACGGTCGGGCCAGGGCCGCCTCCGGCAACGGCTACCACATTCGCGGGAGCCGTCGGGGTCCCCGAGGTGGGAGTCAAGGCTGTCGCGATGTTTGAATATAGACTAAGGTTGTTCGCGGTATCGACCGCTCGCACCCGATAGCTGTAGCTGGTTGCCCCCGTCAAACCCGTGTCATTGTATGTTGTGCTCGCCGGGCTCGCGATCTGTACAAAGTTTATGCAACCCGCACTCTGGCACCTCTCAACCAGATAATTTGCGATTCCCACACTACTCGTCGAGGCCGTCCAGCTCAAGTTAATCTGGCTTGCACTTGCTGCCGGCGCCGTCAGGTTACCGGGCGCCGTCGGCGGCAGAATTCCCCCCGATGAGGGGGTACGGAAAGCGACCATCTGCATGATCCACAGTCCGGATGAACCTAGAGATGCGGTGGCGCTATAGGTCCCCGCCGCTGTTGCCATTTCATCTTCCGCAATGTCGCCATCCGGCGACGTGAGCAATCGCTTCGTAAAGCCGCTGCCCAGTCCGCTGGTTATGCTCGTGACAATATTCGCCCCTAGGATCAGGTCCGTCGCGTTGGTTGTGGTCGCTGACCCGCTGCTGCTCGTCGTACCGCTACCGCTGCCGGCGGCCGTCACATCCACCGGATTGTTCGGGTCCGCTCCGCTGTACTCTAAAATTCGAATGTCGGGGTACGCCGCCGCCTTCGAAAAGGTCACCGTGACCGTATTGGCTCCCGCCGCCGCCCCCGCGATGTTCTTGGCGTAATAAATGGACTGCGACAGAGCGCCGCCGATGATTGTTGGACCCACCGCCAGCGCGTACGCGTTGCCGCTCTTGTCGGCAACCGTGCTGACTGTAGTGGTGGTGTCGTTCCACCCGACTACGATAACGTTCAGGTCGCCCGTGGTCTGCGCGGCGGTGAAGGGGATCGTTACCGTGCTCTGGGCCGTTTGGGGCGTCGAGTAATTGCCCTGTACGTAGGTGATCGCAGTTGATGCCGTCACGACCGTCAAAATGACAGTGGCGTTTTGCTGGACCCCTCCGCCATTCCCAGTCACTGTGATGGGATACGTTCCAACGGGCGTGCTAGACCCCACCGTGATAGTCAGCGTTGAGTTACCTACACCCGGCGCCGCAATTGTGCTCGGATTAAAGCTCACCGTCGCGCCGGAGGGCGCACCCGAAGCTGACAGACTAATCGGGTTGCTGAAACCACCACTTACACTGGTGGTGATCGTGGAGGTCCCCTGATTTCCTGGCGTAACGCTGAGGGAACTAGGTGAGACCGAGAGCGTGAAATTGGGCGTCGCGGTCACGGTCATCGTGACGGTGGCGTTTTGCTGGGCCCCCCCGCCATTCGCAGTCACAGTGATGGGATACGTTCCCGCTGGTGTGCTCGACCCTACCGTGATCGTCATCGTCGAGTTACCCGTACCCGGCGCTGCAATCGTGCTTGGATTGAAACTCACCGTCGTTCCGGAGGGCACACCCGAAGCCGACAAACCGATCGAACTGTTGAAACCGCCGCTCACCGTAGTCGTAATTGTCGATGTTCCCTGATTCCCTTGCGTGACGCTCACCGCAACCGGCGAGACTGAAAGTGTGAAACTCCCTGCCGTCAAAACTGGGGTGCGGAAAGCGACCATCTGCATGATCCACAGTCCGGATGAACCAAGAGACGCGGTAGCGGCATAGCTCCCCACCGCGGTGATCATGTGGTCTTCCGCAAGGTCGCCATCCGGCGCCGTGAGCAGTCTTTGGGCAAAGCCGCTGCCCGGACCGCTAGTTGTGGTCGTAACAATGTTGGCGCCAAAGATCAGATCCGTCGGGTTAGTTGTGATGGCGGCGCCGCTGGTGCTCGTGGCGCTACTGCCACTGCTGGCGGCGGTGACATCGACTGGGTTGCTCGGATCCGCTCCGCTGTATTCTAGAATCCGAATGTCGGGGTACGCCGCGGCCTTCGAGAAGGTCACCGTCACTGAGTTCGCTCCTGCTGCCGCCGCCGCGATGTTCTTGGCGTAATAAATGGACTGCGATAAGGCGCCGGTGACGAGCGTCGGTCCGACCGCCAGCATGTACGCGTTCCCGCTCTTGTCCGCGACCGAACTGACGGCGGCAGTGGTGTTGTTCCAGCCGACGACGACAACGTTGAGATCACCGGCGGCTTGTGCGGCGGTGAAGGGGATTGTCACTGTAGTCTGGGCCGTTTGGGGCGTCGCGTAATTGCCCTGCACGTAGCTAATGGTTGGCGCGGCAAACAAGGCGGCCGGATGCAGACCGATGGCAAGCGCCACAGCGGCTAAGACCACGAGGGACGCACGCTTGCCATGTCGAAGCCGGTCATGGACCAAAAGCTGTTTCATAGTTCTTCCAAGTTTATTGTCTTGATCGGTCATTGCAGGGATTCTTCCAAACAGGCTTACGGCGCGAGAGGGGGTTCTTGGCTAATGGTTGGCCGGCGTCGGCAGCTAATACGATTTTTGCATCGGCCTCATGCTGATCTCCGTTACTTCGGCCGTCGGAGGGAGCATCAGCATCTGAACGACCACCGAAGCCACGTCTTCCGGCTGCAGAAGTAGTTCCGGGTGGTACACATTCCCTTCTTGCCGGCACAGGGCTTCCTGCATCGGTGTTGCGGTTCGCCCAGGGTATACCGAGAGCACCCTGACGCCTTTCGGATTCAACTCCTCACGCAGGCTGTCGGCGATTGCCTTCAAAGCGTGTTTTGAGGCGCCGTATTGACCTAATTCGGCTTGTTTTGCCGTTAAACCTACGCTGGAGTTGATAAATACGATCTGCCCGCGCGCAGCCGTCAACAGTGGCAGCAGGCGCTGCGTAAGCAGATAAGGCGCACGGACGTTGGTGGCATATTGAGAATCGAGGTCCTCGATACGCGCGCTCTCCATCCGATCCGTATGAATGACTCCCGCGCAGTGAATGAGAATGTCGAGCTTACGGGCTTCTTCCAGGCGCCGAAGAAGCGGTTGGAGGTTCTCTTCCACAGTGAGGTCAATTTCAAAGGCGCTTGCTTGTGAGAACTGCCGCGCCGCCGAAACCGTCTCGGTCAGGGCCTCGTGATTTCTTCCCACTGCATACAGGAGCGCGCCTTCACGCGATAATGCAACACCAATGGCCCGGCCGATCCCGCTGCTCGCCCCGGTGACTACGGCAATACGTCCGTCGAGCGGCCCGGCCTCCCGGATTTCATCGCAACCCACCTCAGCCCCTTTGACAGCTCTCAACTTGGTATTGCCACACAGCCGAACCGAACATTGCAGGAGTCCTCCTCACGCATAGTCGATGGAAGCTCGAATGACGATTATTCAATTAACTGTTGTCCGGGCGATACTGCATACGTGTTTTGCGCTGCCACGCAGATGGCGAAGTCAGCTCGCAGACGGCGACGATCGCTAGTGCACTAAGCCGAAACCAAGCTCTTTTCATCAATCGATGAAGACTTTTTCAGGCCGCGAAGGAGATCCAGATAAAGCGATTTCTGTCCGGCGACGAACAACAGAGCAACAGCGAAGGTCACAAGAAGAACCGTACTTTCCAGCGCCAGCCGCGGAACAGGAGATAACAACTGGCCATAAACCAGCCGCACTCCGAAGGCGAGCGATCCCGCCACAATGCCTGACGCCAGCGGCTTGTACGCCGTCACCAGAATGTCTCCAAACGAGACTGCCGTGCCGTGGACGGACCACGCGATGAGCGGAATAAGCCACAGCGCCATCACTGCCGAGTAGGCAAATGCGACACCCGTCGGGCCGAAAGGCAGAGCGATAAGGTAGCTCACAATCATGATCGGAGCGATGACGAGCCCCATCTTGAGACTCCGGTTGACCAGTCCAAGCGCCATGAGCAGCCACGACAATGGATTGGCTATGGCGAACACCAGGATTGTCGGCGCCAGTAGGCGAAAAATGGGGGCGGCCGCTTTCCACTTTGGCCCGAGAAGAACGAGAATCACATCGCCGGCAAACACCGCGCACAAGACCGTTAGCGGTATGGTCATTGCCAGCACCAGGGAGTAACCCGTCAAAAAGTAGCGCCTGAGGCGGCCGGGGTCGTCTTGAACTCGTGACAGCGCAGAGAATGCCACTTCGCCCGCGGCGGAATTCAGATTAGCCGTTGGAATGTTGACAAGCTGATACGCCCTGCCGTAGATGCCAATCGCATCAGCGCCCCAGTAACGGCCTAGCAGCACCTTCTCAAAATTACTGGCAATATACACGACAAGGCCGTTCAAAGTAAGGGTGCCGCCAAAACGCATCATCGACCGGATTCCACTTCGCCGACGCGGCGGTCCCGGAATCCAGGCTGTGGCTACCCAGTAGCCAATGCTCGCGGCGAGTGGAAATGTGATCGTCATCGCCACGAGGGCCCAATATCCGTAGCCCGCCAGCGCCCCGCAAATTCCAATCGCAGTACCCACGATCAAACTTACGGTGTTTATGATTGCCAGGGCGGTAAAGCGCATTTGGCGTGTCAGAATTGCCCCGTGTTGCACCCCTACAGCGTTGAAGAGGAAGCCGAACGCCAGTACAGCCGTCACCGCAGCAAGCCGAGGCTCATGGTAAAAGCCTGCGATCGCCGGCGCAGCCGCTACCAATAGGACCCCGAGCACTGCGCCCACCAATAGGTTGATCCAGAAAAGGTTTGAAATCTGATCCTCGGTGACAGTCGTGCGCTGAATTGCGGCAGCCGAAAGCCCAAAGTCCCGCAACAGATTCAAGACTCCAGTGATCGCGGTGACCATACCTACAAGTCCGAAGTCCGCCGGCGCCAGGAGCCGGGCCAAGACCATCAGAGAGCCCAGGCGAAGAACGAACGCTGCCCCTTGCCCCCCGAGTCTCGCAAAACCTCCACGAATCGTCTTTTCTTTCAAATCTTTCATGTTGGACGGTAGACGGCAGACAGTAGATGGGGGACAAATTGTCAGGACACGGCTCGGTAGGGCGAATCCTGCGCTACCCACTTTTCCGCGGCGAACAGATGAAGAAATATTCCACCGCTAACCGGCGGGTGATAAAGGGGATGTTCAGATTGATTCGCATCTGAATAGCCTTCGTGAGGCGCGCCCTAGGTTCATCATGATGCCAGCGGTGGGAGGTTGGGATAAACCTGCGGACGTGAAAATGTTGCTTCAGGCTCTGGTGGAAATCGGCAAATGACTGGACATTGTTGTAGGGCCAATACATGTACGTGCTTCGATGATCGAAGTTTACATAGGAGACGATGAATCGACCTTCCGCCTTCAAAAGCTGCGCGATCTCAGAGAACTTCTGAGCCTGAACGCGCCCGATGTATTCGAAAACCCCCTGCGCTAAAACAATGTCGAACTTCTTCTCGCCGAATTTGATCGGGCTTTCCACAAAGTCCGTCTGGATAAGGTTCGCGGCCGGCCTGTGAATAGCGATATCGATCCCGTAGTAATCCACATTGTTGTGTAGCAGTTGCCGCAGCGTCGCCGGCCCGCATCCCACGTCAAGAAGGTCGCATTCTCTTCCTCGTGCGATACGGTTCACGAGGCGTGCAACCTTTTCCATCCGAAAATGGGGCTGCGCATACTTCAGGTTTTCCTCGCTCCAAAAGTCGGCCTTATAATAGGTTTCGCTCGTTTGTGGCACGACGCCTGGCTCCTCGTTTCGATGGCTTAGGGATTGCAAACCGGAAGTAATTCAAACTGCCTGCTGTGTTGCCAGTAATGTGGTTGACCGCCTCCGGCTACCGAGGTCCCAAGCGCTGAGAGATGAGATCGTACTGGTGATCCAAAGCAGTACGACACTCTTCCGCCTTCTGCCTGATCATCGGCCTCAGGCTCCCAGCATTCTTCTCGAGCTGACAGAATCGCTTGATCAACCGATCAGCCTGCAGGTCATTAATGTCCTGGCAATATTCGGACAATCCCATCTGGCTCATCAGGGAAGAGCATTTATGGTGGAAGGAAATGGCGATCGCCGGCTTGTTGAGAAGAAGCGCCAAAAGGACATTGTGAAAGCGAGTCGCTACAACGAAATCCGTCGCGGCAAGCTGCGACAAAACGTCCTCAAAAGTTGCGACCGGCTCATCGACAATTCGTTCCTCTTCGTACGTCACTAGCCGCTCCTTCAGCAACGACCTGAACTCTCGCGTCACGGGCGTGTCCACAAGGTCTCCGATCAGTAGTCGGACGTTGTATTCGCGGGTCAGCAGCCACTTTACAAACTCTACAAGAGTCTCCAGGTACGCCGCATTTACGGCGCTCCTCGGCCTCTCGATGCTATACCTCCCGCCGTACTCCATCAGCCCGAGGCCAACAACCAATCTGCGCCCCTTGCTGTCGTGGTCACGCGGTAGCGCAATCGGGGTCAAGCTAAAGGCCAAATCCGGATAGATTGGGTCATTACCGGACCGGAAGCCAATGCCTTTAAGATATTGTGGCGTGGACTGGTCCCGATAGGAGCGGAAATCCGCTAGCGAAAGCGCTGCCTTGACGAAGAATCTGCCGGCACGGCTGTAAAGAGGACCGGCTCCCACGCTTACAAAGAGGAGTTTGCAGCGGCACAATTTGGCTATCACCGACCATTTGAACGTACTATAAGGGCCCCAGCCGACAAGGCTGTAAGCATCCGTCAGCAATCCGGTTCCCGGGATGATAAGCACGTCCGTGCCCCGGAGCATCATAACACCCCTGAGCCACCGATAAAGCTCGCTTGGTATTCCGATAAAGAGCTTCCGCACCAATCTAGCAAGGGGGTTGCGAAAGTTCCAGGGCTTAACCATAGCGGTGCTAATGGGGACGGCTGTGATGTTGTAGTCTACGGCCACGATTTCAGGCAAAGTGCAGATGCATGTAACTTCGGCATCCGGCGCCAAGCGACGAAGCCTACATAGCATTGCTTGAAGGGTACTCTCGTTCCCGAAGTTACCCGCCCCAAAATGCCCGAACAAGGCGATTTTTGGTTCTCCGCAGGTCACTCGCTTACTCCCTCACCGGAGCGCCGGTCCCATTTCCATCGAGGTGTGGAGTCGTAATACTCTCGATTTTGTCACCTCGCCTGCGATCGGAAAGCTTCCGATGATTTCGACCCGCTTGCAGCTTCTCGATGGTCTCGTATGGGTTGAGAAAGAGCCTGCACAACCTTGCCAAAACCGCTCCGGCCAAACGGGTCCGGCTAAAGCCGACCGTTTCATTCAGTTTTCGCTTTTGATAGTCCCAAAACTCCTTGTCGCGACGGCCTCGCATTAGACTTACGGCAAGAAAATTGTAGTATTCGGCCAAAAGTTGATTCAGGCAGCTATCGAGCTCCTCCCTGGTCAGAAAATCCGGGCCGTGCGTTACCAAGGTGTACAGGGTAGCGCCAAAGTGAGTCATCAGGTCCATGGACACCGTGGGTGTCAGCGAGCCCGCCTGCAATCTCTTGAAGGTAAGGATCTGATGGACAAAACCGAAGTCACAGGTTTTAAGGAGTACGACACATGCTTCCCGGTCAGCATGGAAATTGCTCTCGTTATAGAAGGGATCACGGCTTCTGACCAAATCCGAGCGATAAAGGACCGAGGTTGACGTTCCAAACACGTAGATGTCTTCGAGAAACGTTCGACGGCAGATCGCGCGGCCGGAAACCAACCGGCTGGGATATGGGAGCCCGCGCCAGACAACTTCGTGCTCCTCCAGACCGTAAGCTCCGACGACTCCCACTGACGGATGCTCCTCAGCCACGGCAACCATTTCCTCCAGGCATTGAGGAAAGATCCAATCATCGCCAAACACGATCTTGCAATACGTGCTCTCGGGGGAAATTTGACGTAGCGCGTGGTTATGGTTGGGAAGTACTTCTAAAAACTGCAGGTTGTTGTAAACTCGAATCCTCGGGTCTTTCGCGGCGTACCGGCGCGCGATTTCCCCCGATCCATCCGTGCTACAGTTGTTGACGATGGTGTAGTCCCAATTTTGGTAGGTCTGCGCCTGAACGCTTTCAACGCACTCAGCAAGATACTCCGCGTTGTTGTAGACCGGAGTCACTATGCTCACTAAGGGCAGTGGTCTCGAATGCACATTCCCTCCCGTTATATTCGTCAATCTATCCTGCCAACTGCGTGCTCTCTACAGGAAACCGAGCCGCAGCACACGTTGTGAATTCGGTGCAGTGTTTTTCGAAACATCACTCTCTATGCGCGTCTGCCGACAAGGTAGGACCCAACCTCGCGCTTTTGTGTTGTGGGTTCAGTTTCCGCCGAACGAACTGACCCGACGACCCAGGCTTGCTTAGCTGGGTCGTATTGTCTGACAATCATGGCCGGATTCCCGGAAAGAACGGAGTACGGTGGCGCACTCCTTGTAACCACGGCGTGAGCCGCCACAACGCAATTGCGGCCCAGGACCAAGTCGCCTCGGGAACATATGATGGCCGCTCCGTGACCGATGTAACAGCCCTGTCCGATTCGGATTGTCCCACCCTTGGTAAACCCCTGGTCTGCGATTGGGATTGTGATGTCTTCATAGGCGTGGTTCTGGTCTACGATCAGAACATCCTGCGCGATGAGCACATCACGCTCCAGATGAATAAGGTTTTTGGCGCCAATCTGCGAACGCCAGTGAATGACGCAATTATCTTCAATGATGATTACCGGCTCGCCCTCTTCCTCCGGCGGGACACTCAACCCCAAGCAAGTGTCTTTTTCTATCCTGATGTCACGTCCTAACTTGATGCGGTGCGCGTTCTTCCTGTCGATGAAGCAGGTGGGATGGATGGACGTCTTGGAACCCATCGCTACAAACGGGTACGCCACGCGCAGCCATTCGCTGTGAAGCTTTCTCAAAATCCGAGGAATAAGTTTCAGTGGATCATTAAATCGAGCGCGAGATCCGGTGCTATCATTCATCTTTGCCATCTTTGCTCCACGCTGGGTGATGCTCGCCTGCATCCGCATAAGCGGGTTGTGCCGTCCTGCCATCTTAGCCACGCTCTACGACTCTTTCCGTGGCTTCTTCTTGGTCCACGGAACTCATCTTGACGATATTTCCACGATCTGCCGCGCCTACGCTCCTGATCTGACCCATGCGCCAGGCTCGCGTCTCCGGATCGTATTGTCTAATTACCGTTGCTGGCATGCCAAAGGCTAGGGAGTAATCCGGGATGCTTCGCGTCACCACAGAATTGGCTGAGACAACACAATGACGGCCTATGGTCAGCTCGCCCCTTGAGCATAGGATGGCCGCCCCGCGACCGATCCAAGATCCTTCGCCAATTCGGATTCTGCCGCCCTCTGTAATGCCCTGTCTGATGATTGGCACTTCGATATCTTCGTACGCGTGATTGTGGTCTTGAATTATGACGTGCTGGCCTATGAGGATATCGCGCTCCAAGTGGACTCGGTTCTTGCCGGATATAACGCTGCCGGATCCGATGCTACAGCCGTCATCAATGACAATGATCGGCTCACCGATGGGATCGTCGGTCGCAGGGCTAAGCCACGTGCGCTCCAGCAATCTCACAGAATTGCCTAGGCTGATCCTGGGCGCCCGTTGCCGGCTCACCCTGCTCGTAAAATGAAACGACACGTCACGTCCGATTGAGGCAAATGGATACGTCTGACTGACCCAGAGGCTATAGATTTTCGTAAGCCCCCTTGGAAAAAGCTCCAATGGGTCCTCAAGCGGCGGGCGATGGTTCGGATGCTGCACGTTTTTACCCCTTCTTCTCACAAAAAAGCCCCTTCCTTCTGGAAAATGGCGTGGATGGCTTCCCCTTCGCCCACCAGAGGGGCCATCGCCAGCAGGACGCGCAAAACGGTCATGCGGACCAGCTTTCGCGCCGCCCGCCAGGCAAAGGTCGCTTCGCTTCGGTAGGCTACGGGTGTGGGCTGGATCCCGACGGTGCGACGCACAGCGTCCCACACATAGCGCAGGCTGGTCCCAACGGCAGGATTCCGGCGCGTTTCGAGCGACACTACATGGAGCCCTGCCGACTCAGCCAGGAACTTGAGCGACGTCGGCGAATAGTGAAACAGGTGGCGCGGCAGCTCGAGGCCATGCCAGTAAGTCCCAAACACGCGTGCCTCCGCTGAGTCAATGTTGGGCACCTGGACATAGAAGATCCCGCCAGGTTTAAGCCATTCACTCACCTTGGCCATCACTTGTCGCGGCTCATAAAGGTGCTCCAATACGTCGAAGCAGGTGATGACATCGAACGAGTCCGGCGGGAACGGAGCCTCCAGAATATCGCCTACAAAGACGCGGGCGCCGGTTCTTGCCTCGGCTCTTCTAGCACAGTCGGCGGACATCTCGATTCCATACAGATTCCACGAATCGCCCTGGAAAAGCCCAAGAAACCCTCCCGAGCTGCAGCCCAGGTCAAGAATCTTCCCGGATTGCTTGTATTGTCTCAAGGCCTGGATGCGGCCCTGCCAGCGGTGAGGTGAGGCCTCGCCAGCCGCCGAGATGAGCCTGTGATACTCGGCAGTATAGTGCTGGCCCATCTCATGTGGTCGGGGTGGATTGCTTAACCAGACGAGCGAACAGGCCGGGCAACGGACAAGCGTGTAAAGCTGTGGCGTGCCGTGAAACCTGTCCGGCGCCCGCAACCATTCCTGCGCGGCCGTTTGCCCGCAGATAGGGCACGGCCCCTCCGGTGTAGCGCCGGGCTTCAGCCCGGCATCTTCCGGCCTCAAGGCCGGCGCTACAGCTTCTGTCTCTGCCGCGCGGATTCTCATACGAACCCTGCCGAATCTTTCCTGTTTTCCTGGTGGCGGTGAACCGTTCGGAGCGCCAGCCGGGGACTCATCCACGTGAGCAACCATTTCACCGCGATATTGAAATTCAAGTCCAATTGCGCCGCTTTCGATACGGCTTCGCGCGCCTTCCCGTAGTGTCGGGCCTCCAGATAACAATTGGCCAACCCGCTATGGACCGAGCCCAACTGTTCCCGAATGAGCTTGCGGATGTTCGATGGCACATCTTCACCCAGGCGCAAGAGCCCATCCAGCCAGATCCGACTGTCCTGAAGAACAAATTCGGCCTTGTTCCATTCACTACTCGCTCCCACGTGACGAATTTCTGCGGGTGACCGGTCGAACCGGACGAGCGCACGGTTGACATAGCAAAAGCCTGTGTGTAGGGCTATCCGAAACATGAATTCGGTGTCTTGCTGAAATCGCAGTTTAAGATCCAGCCCGCCCGTTCTTCTCACCGCATCGGCGCGAGCCAGGAGAGAGGACGGGCAGACGACCATGCCTGCGCCCCCGGGTCTCACCAATAGCTTCAGCACACTCGGGCTGACACCCATCTCTCCTTCATGCTGATCGCCCCTTTCCGCCATTTGGAACATGGTCCGCGTTTCCGGATGATTATAGAATCGAACGTCCGTGTAACACGCGCCGCATTGGGGGCCAAACCGCTCCAGGGCCTTGAGCTGCCACTCGACCTTGTCCTTTTCCCAGAGATCATCGGAGTCTAGGAATGCGATCCAGTCTCCCCGCGCTTGTGCGATTCCCATGTTCCGCGCCGCGCTCACACCCTGATTGGCCTGCGCGAAGTAACGGATCCGATCACCAAACGCCTCCGCAAGAACCTTCCCCGTTCCATCCGACGATCCGTCATCCACCACGATGACTTCGATCTCGGCGACGGTCTGGGTCAAAGCACTTCCAATGGCGTTCCTCACCGCGGCTGCCCGGTTATAGGTCGGGATGATAACGGATACCTTGGGATTCATAAAAGCCGACTTGAGGCGATCATTTCCACAACCTGAAAAACTCCGCCGTCCCTCTCAACTTGACTCGCGGGCCGGCGGTCAGGCCTCGGCGGGGCTCGTTATAGGAGCGAGCTCGACGCCGTCCAGCATCTCCGCGCTTCGGGATGATACCTGCCGGGTCGCGATGGCCACGACGGAGATGCACGCAAGTAAGGGGTAGAGGACGAGCAGCAATTGAGCCATGTAATTAATGCCGAACTGCGCCACAACATTAGCAAACAGGCTGGAAGCCAGGCACCAGAGGAACCATTCCTCCCTGCGATCCCCGCTCACCTGCTTCCGGGCGTTGCCAACCGCAGCGAAACCCCGCTTGAGAATCGTGATCCAGAGCGCCAGCGTCAGCAGACCTCCTGTCACAGCGATAGCCACAAACTGGTTACAGGTGTCCCAACTCTCCCATCCCCAGGAGCCATTGTTCCTTGTGCCTAAGAGCCACCATTCGCCAAAGTGCCGTATCAAGGTGTCGATCAGCATGTAGCGATGGTAGCTGGACGAGCCGCCGATGAGGTCAACCTTTTCAATCAGGGACCACACGGGCCCGTTCATGACCAGTTGTAAGCCCAGCAGGGTGGCAACGATTGCCCATCGGACAAGCCGCATCTGTTTGCGCAGAGGCCAGAAGCCCAGACCCAGGAGCCCGCCAGCGTAGGCCATCAGGGCGGTGCTGGTATGTGACGCGACCACCATGGCCGTAGCCCCGGCAAAGCCCGCATATGCCGCCAGCCGTGGCTTCCCTTCCGCCCACAGCCAGAGAAACAATGGAATCAATACACCGGCGAATACGCCGCCGTAGAGAGCGCCCATCGTCCCCTGTGCACGAACGTTGCCGTCTCTTATGTCGGTCGAAGGCGCTCCGAGGAAGCCGAACACATTTCGGAGAGTGAACTGCTCGCTCATCATGCAAACGCCCTGAATGACGCAAATCACCGCCAACACTTTGACCGTGCGCCGGACCGCGTCGCGGTCGGGAATCAGAAACCTCACCGCTAGGTAACCACCCAGGGTTTCTATCAAATCCCCCATGAACTTGATAAACGCCTGCAGCTCCAACCACTGCAGAGAAACGATGATAAGAGCCGACAACGCCCAAAGCACTACCACCTTGTCCAAGGCGTTGAATCCCCCCGCGAACCTTTTTTCCGAAGCCGACCCTCGGAAGACGGCCATCCGGCCCACAACCGTCAGGATAAGGATTTGAAGCATCGTAAAGTGCGCGCCTCCCAATACCAGCACTTGTCCCAGCGGGATCGTGAAATAGGCCAGCAGAAAGGGCGTGATAGCCTTGTTGCGTGGAAGGGTGAGGATCAACACGATGACAACGAGCATCCCCACCGCCACCAGCGGATGCAGCACCGTTGCCGTCGCACCGCCTCCAAAACGAATGTGTTCGGGTTGCATGGGTTATGTTCCGGTCAGCACCCCGCATTATGCGTCGTGTGGTCTCGAAACAGGCGAACGCTTTTCGCAAGAATGCCATGAAAATCGGACCGTGGGTGTCGCGCAAAATGGGGTCGTCGAGCAAGAAGCAGGGGTGACGTCGGATTGGTCAGAAAGAAAGGAAGAATGAGGATCCGCTAAACTCTTCCGCAATTCGTGACGGAAGATACTCGAACAAACGGCTAATGCCGCGATCCTTCACCTAAGTCGAAATTAACAAGATTGGCACGCCGACAGTAACGAAGCCCCACAACCACTTTGCGATTCTGCGCGTTATGAGTCCTCCTCCATTAGAGGTACTGATCACGCGGCTGAGGGGTGAACGCCACTTCTATCTTCAGTGGGGCGCGGCTTGTAAATTGGTCGGTGGTTGCACCGAGGACTGCCCCAACTGATACGCTCCCCGGTCTGTCGAAAATATAACTCCATTCACGTCAGTAGTATACGGAGGACCAAGGGCCAGCCGGTTATCCCAGTCGGAGTTATCTGAGGCCAGATTAAAATTGCCGGTAGTCCAGCTTACAAATGGGTTAGGGATAAAGGAAGTGACCAGGACAGCCGCCGCTCCAGATGGGCCTCCAACCGTTTGCAGGTAGGAATTGTACTGGTGTGTATATGTGCCCCCGGTTCCAATGTTGAAACCAGGTTCAAGGCCACAGTTGTACCAGATGTTGTTTTCCACCGTGTAGCTGCCGGTGTTTTCGTTGTTGATTCCGCTAGCCGAGGTGAGCGGCAGGTTGATGATGTCGTTCTGCACAAAGACAAAATTGGTGCAGTTTGTGCCCGCGTTGATACAAGCGATCACCCCATCCGAGAGAAACGGCGACCAAGAGGCGGCCGGGAAGGTGTCCCATATAACATTGTCGTAATAGGACCAGTTGTTGTGAGTGGTGCTTGTATTTGCGAACGTCCAAATCGCGGTTCCGGTGATGTCACGGTAAACATTGTTATACTCCGAAGAGTTAGAAGTCGCGCCGTCCTCAAAGCTAAATTGACCGTGGCAGCCGCCGCCAGCTCCGTTCGTCTCGGTTCCCCAGAAGTAGGAATGCGAAATCGTCCGGGTATCGCCGCCATCCTGGAAATAAACACAGCCAGCATTGTGGCCGTAGACGTGAATGTAGGTTGATGGGCCTGTTCCCGGCCCAAAAACGTCATACTGCTCGTTGGTGTTATCTCCAGGCTCGCTGATCTCCAGATATTCATAGGTGACGTGGGCGGGCGCGCTGACTTCGTTATAGAGAGTCGTGCCCGCCGTGTCGGCTGAGTTATCGAACTTGAAGCCGCAATCGGATGGCGCCGGAGGGTTTGAAGTCACGGTCGTACCTGGGGCATTCCCGCACCCTGCTCCAGTCGATGTTCCGTTGCCGTTCAGGATGAAGTAAGGGGCATCGGTCGTGAACAGATTGTTAAACGTCGCACCGGAGAATACAGCCTGAGACGACCCCATCGTAGAAGCATTCCAACCAGTGTCCGTACAATGGTCGTAGGTCTGCGCCTTGCGAATCTCTATCGTGGCCGTGCCTGACGCGGCAGTGTTGAAAGTGTAGCTCCCGTAGTTTCCGTCCGCGAGATAATAGACATCACCGCGGGTCAGCGTGCCCGGCAGATTAGCCAGGGCGTTGTTCCAGTCCGCCCCGGTCTGTGAGCCCGAACCATTTGGCGTGACCACGTGGCATGCCCCGAGAACCGTTTGCCAAGGTACAAACATCATCAAAAGCAATAACAGGTGCGCCCAAGGAGCGGCCTTCGAGGCGCCGTTGTTCGAGTCCGAGTTAGAGCTCTTGGAGACGCATAGTT
>JBOGJY010000004.1:0-7259 GCA_050745325.1 Terriglobia bacterium | reverse complement strand
ATTAAAGACCGGCGGCCAGAGGCCGCCGCTACAACACAGCGCAGAGTTTGAAAGACAAAACTCTGCGCCTCTCTCCGGCGCCTTTTGGCGGGGCAGGTCGAGCCGGTTGCAAAAGAGTGGCGGTTTTGTTAACCTACGTTTGTGAACGGTTTGCCTTATTTGGAAGGCGTTACCTGCAAAAGGAGCGAAGAATGGCGACTTCATTAGATTTAACGTCCACCGCCGTGGACAAAGTAAAAGAGATCATGTCCGGGCAACAACCGCAGCCTCTGGGCTTGCGGCTCTCCGTGGTTGGCGGGGGTTGTTCCGGCTTTTCGTATCAGATGAATTTTGAGATCGAGTCGAACCCTATCGACAAGACATTTGAATTCGAGGGGCTGAAGGTCTTCGTCGACCAGGCTTCCCTGATGTACTTGAACGGCACAAAGGTTGATTTCGTCGAGACGTTGTCCGGTTCCGGTTTCAAGTTTGAGAATCCGAACATCAAGTCGACCTGCGGCTGCGGGAGCTCCTTCACCGTTTAGCGTTTCAAACTCGTCCTAATTTGAAGCCCCAGCGCCATAAGAAACAGAAGGCGGCGCCGGGGCTTTTTTGTTTAGATCGACCCTTGCATAGCGTCGCCTGCTCAATAGGAGTTTCGCCATTGCGGAATCTGCGCCTCGACATCGCCTACGACGGCACAGACTTTTCCGGCTGGCAGCGGCAGCCCGACCGGGTCACGATTCAGGGTTGCATCGAGGCTGCGGTGGCGCGCATTACCGGCGAAAGTGTGAGCCTGGCCGGGTCGGGCCGGACGGACGCGGGAGTTCACGCCGCGGGCCAGGTGGCGAATTTCAAGATCGCAAGCCCGATTCCGCCGGACAACCTAAAAAGGGCGCTGAATAACGCCTTGCCGGAAACCATCCGCATCCTGCGGGTGAAGGAAGCGCCGCCCGAATTCCACGCCCGCTACAACGCGATGGCCAAGCTTTACCGTTATCGAATTCTGCAAACGGACGTGTGCCCGCCCTACTTAGCGCGCTTCGTTTTGCATTATGCCGGACAGCTCGACCGGAAGCAGATGCAGCGGGCGGCGCAATGGATGGAAGGCGAACACGACTTCACCTCGTTGGCTGCCGCAATTGAGGAGCCTGGTAGCGCCGGCGACGAATCGGGGCAAACCTCACGCGCGGTTTCGCGCGCGGCGCAACCGGCGGTGAGGGTTATTTTCAGCTCGCGGATGGTCTGGAACCCGGCAACGTCAATCGTGACGTATGAAGCGCGGGGAAATGGCTTCTTGCGCCACATGGTCCGCACCATCGCGGGCACTCTGATCGAAGTGGGCCGCGGAGCGATTCCGGCGCAGGACATTCCTTCAATCCTCGAGGCGAGGGACCGGTCGAAAGCAGGCCCCACCGCTGCGGCGCGCGGGCTCTGCCTGGTGCGCGTGGAATACTAATGAGAATTACATATTATAGTGGCAACGTTCGCTGGTGCGGCGCTCTCTGAGCGCCGGAATTCCGGCGGCCAGAGGCCGCCGCTACAATAATTGGCGTCACTATAATATGTAACTTTCAATAGGCCTTCCGGCGTTTCGCCGCGATTCCATTACCCACGATGATGGCTTCAGTCCGCTCCAAAGCAGAAATTCTTCTGGTGGTCGTCACGTTCTTCTGGGGCGCCACGTTCGTTGTGGTCAAGGAGGCGCTGGCGGACGCTTCACCGCTGGTCTTTATTGCGGCCCGTTTCATCGCCGCCGGCATTCTGCTCTTTCTGGTCTTTGGCCGGAAACGGCCAGACCGGCGCGCGCTGAAGCCCTCGCTTATTTTGGGCTGCCTTCTCTTTCTGGGCTACCTTTTTCAGACCTGGGGGCAGGAATACACGGCGCCCTCGAAGTGCGCCTTTATCACCACATTCAGCGTCGTCCTGGTGCCCCTGATTTTGGCGCTGATGGGCGTTCCACTGAGGCGGTCAAGCGCCGCCGGAGCGTTGCTGGGGCTGGCTGGCATTTATCTGTTGGTTGCTCCGTCCGGGATCGATGGCGTGAACCGGGGGGATGTTCTTACTCTGTTCTGCGCCGTCGCCTTTGCCGTTTACATTGTCCTTTTGGCGGGTTATAGCCGCGAGCACTCCTATGCTGATCTCGTGCCGGCGCAAATTCTGCTGGTCGGGATACTCGCCTGCATCGGTTTGCCTTTTGGACACGGCTGGAGGCTGCATTGGACTTGGGGACTCGGGCTGGCCATCGCGCTTACGGCGATCTTCGCCACGGCTTTTGCCTTTGCGGTGCAGAATTGGGCGCAAAGGTACGTACCACCGGCCCACGCCGCTTTGATTTTCGCGTTAGAGCCTGTGTTTGCCGTGCTGGTTTCAATTCTTATGACCAGGGAACGGCTGGGAGGGCGGGTCCTGACCGGATCGGCGCTGATCTTAGTAGGAATGATCGTATCGGAGAGGTGGGGAAGTGGCGCCGAAGCTTAGAGTCGTAAGTCCCTGCTTTGCGGCGCCCGCAAAGGGAGAAGAACAACCGCTTGGACGCTGTGAAACAATCAACGGCCTCTCGCCAAGACGCCAAGAAAGCGCAAAGCGGGAGTCTTTTTTCTTGACGGCCTTTGCAACTTTGCGCCTTGGTGAGAGGCCTTTTTCGGTAGTGGGTCAGTTTGCGGTGTAGCGGCGGGTTTACCCCGCCATATTGTGGCGGCATGAAGCCGCCTCTACGTCAAACTGACCCCCTACCGCTTTTTCGGCTGCCTCGTGACAGAGCTTCCCCGAAGGCGAGGGGCTTGTCGTCTGTGGCTGCTGCAAAGCGGCATGAATGGCTACGCTGAGCGCGCAACACGCAATTTCCTCCGCAGCTCTAATCCCGCCAATGCAGCCAATCCGGTACCGAGTAGAGCCATCGTACCCGGCTCAGGAACAGGCGATGAAGGGTCGATAGGATCATCGCAGGAAGCGCCTCCGCTTTGCGCGCCAGCCGCAATCGCCGCGTCCGGGCACGCTTCGTACCCATACCCGGCAATACCCAAATTGGCGGCATACGGGAATCCTTGGCCTCCGTACCCCGCCACGCTCCACGTAATATCCACCCAGCCGTAATGCGTCATGTTCTGCGCGTCCTGAAACTCGACGCCTAAAATGTCCCCATCCGACGACGCTCCATAAATCCAAACGAGATTCCAGGAGGATTCCGGATCTGAGTGGAAGTCCACGAGATACCCGTCATATGGACCTGAGATGAACTGCGATTGCGGACCTATAGACGTTCCGGGCTGGAGGGCATTCACATACAAGCAGCAGCCGTGGACGCCTCCCACCACGCTTCCTGTCAACGATAGCGTCGCGTCGTAGGTCGGCGCCCAGCTAATCTCGTAGGGTGAAGAATCGACCGAATCTTTAAGCACAAGGATTTGCGATCCGTCGGCGGCCATAAGCGTGGCCCTGCCTCCGCTGCCAAGCCTGCATGTGCTGTCGATCTTGGTTATGCAATCTACGTCGGGCTTGGTAACGTTGCCGGACTGCATTACGGTAAATCCAGGGTTATAAATGATGTCTCCAAACATCGCAATCGGTAGAGTAAAAGCTATCATTATGAACAGTATTATCGCGTACCATTTTGATTGTGCCATATGCGTTCTCCTTTCGATATTCCAGCATCCTTTCTGCGTTCCAGCATTTTTCCTGCCGGACTTATGACTGAATCTGCCCATGCTGAGCACCTTGCCGAACAGAAGACCTGTGGGTACTGAAACGGCAAGCCAGATCAGGACTGCTTTGATAGCGCTCTTAACCCTAAGCTTGGTAGCGGTACAGTTTGAAATTTTCCAAACTGCCCCACTACCCGATGCTTTGTTGAGTAGATTTTTATTGCTTTTGGGATTAATATTTGGTAACTGCGAGTTGGTCATTTCCCCCCCTGAAAGCCGCGGCGATCAGTCCTCTGAGCACCCTTATACATTAATTGTCCGCTTGGAGCAGAGGCATTTCAATAGTCATGGAGTACCGGTAACTCCGTTTAAAATATGCAGGCGAGACATAACTCGCGTCTATTACCACTCCAAAACCGTACAAAATCCTGGTAGACCATGCAGGGTAAAGCTAAGCGAACCAATAAGATAGAAAGAATGACTATAGCTGATATATTTTCTTGTGATCGGTCCGGAATATACATTCATCTTACTGGGCGGTAGAATACGGAACATCCCTGAATGCAGGCAACCGAAAATGGGCGGGCAGGGAACACGAGGCAAGCGCAACGCCGCAGGGCAAAAAGCTATAGGAGCGCTACATGGATGCACGGAACTTAGAATCAGAAATTGAACGCAGTCTGATTGAGGCTGAGTCGTTAACTGAAGCGGACCTCATCCTGACGCCGGAAAACCTGGAGAAATACAAGAACGTTACGGCTGGCGCGCTCGAGCCGTTAAGACATGCCTATTATCTGCTAGGCGGGGGGGGGGGACATCCAGGGCAAGGCGGTTATGGACTACGGCTGTGGTTCCGGCGAAAATTCAATCATTTTAACTGCGCTCGGAGCCGCGGTAACTGGAATTGACCTCTCACCCCACCTGATTGATTCGGCTAAAAGGAGGATGGAAATTAACCGAATGCGCTGGCGGGTTCGCGTAGCTTCGGCCTATACGACGGGCGAACCCGGCAACTCATTTGACATCGTTTTCGGAGCCGCCATTCTTCACCATCTCAACCTCGAAGAAGCCTCTCGAGAAGTGTTCAGGATATTGAAGCCTGGGGGCACGGCGATATTCTCTGAGCCGATCCGCGACCTGGTCATGCTTCGTTGGGTAAGACGGATCGTTCCTCTCTCAGTCCGCAACGCGTCTCCAGGCGAGTATCCTCTCACGCGCGCCAAGATTGAGGCATTCTGCTCCGGGTTTGAGATGGTCAACTCGCGACGGTTTTCCTCTCCTTGGGGCCGCTTGCTCTCCAGGTTTGGACACAATGAGCACTTGTGGGTCGATCGCGCCGATGCGTGGTTCAATGAGAATGTGACTGGCAAGTTGGCGGCATTTGAGGTATTTAAAGTACGCAAGCCCGCGTAGTGAGGATTACATAATATAGTGACGCGGCGCCAGGTAGCGCCGCCGTCCCGGCGGCAGGCGCTTAGGCGCCCAACCCTGCGACGATGCGGGCAATGTACCTGTGGAACAGCCGGCAAGATGCCGGCGCTATTGCCGGCGCATTGCCCAGCTAACTACACATACGGAATGTGGCGGCTGGCCATAATTCCTTTGATATAGCCGACCGCGAAGATCTTGCCCAGCACGCCGTATCCTGGGCGCACACCCGTCTCTCCATCCAGAATCGGGTCATGGTCTGGCCGCAGCGGTCCACGGAAGCCATTGTCGTAATAGGTCTGGAACATTTCGCCGAAATCGATTGCGCCATTATCTTGGAACGTCTCGACGAAGTGGTCGCGCGCGCCTCGAAGGTTGCGCGCGTGGATGTAGAAAACTTTGTTTTGCCGGCACCACTCCAGCGCGAGAGCCTTTATGTTTTCGCCCATTAAGTAGAAAACCGATTGCTCAAAGGTCACGCCGTTGACGGGGCTGGGCACGATGTTCATGACGCGGCGGTAATTCTTGGCGCTGATGATGATGCGGGCGATTCCACGCAGCTCGGGGACAGGAGGATCGTCCGGGTGCAGCGCCATCTTGACACCAGCCTTCTCCGCCACGGGGATCACCGCTTTCAGAAAGTATTCGATGTTTTGCCACATCCGCTCTTCGCTGATCCGTCCCCATTGCGTGAGTCCTTGCTTTTTGGAGTCCTCGATATCGAAGGACATGGTCATGGCGCCGCCTCGTCCGGGAAGGCGCATGTTCGTGCGGTCCCAATCGACGCCCGCCATGAAGTCATAACAGACCATCGGAATTCCAACTTTCCCCAGCGCCTCGATGGCCGCGATATAGTTTTCAATTTCTTCGTCCCGCCCAGGAAGTCCAAGCTTGATCTTGTCCGCTGGAACTGGATGGCTTTCAATCCCGGCGATGGTGAGTCCAGCGGCTTCGTAATCCGCCTTGATCTTGGCTACGGTATCCACGTATTGGCTGCGGGAAACTCGGCTGAGTGGACCCGCTGTGCCGGCGATCGCGTGCGTTACGCCAATCTGCTCGGACAGCTTGACTAGGTGTGGGTCACGGTCGCCCCAAATAAGGCATATCGTAATCTTTTCGTCCCCGGATTTCTCCTGGCCCGCGCGAGGCTTTGGCGTTCCTGTCGAGACCGAAGGCGCGGCCGTCGCAGCCACAGCCGCCAGCATTCCTTGCATGTATTCACGCCGACTCAGTTTGGGCATAGATTTATTTCTCCTTACGATGGCTGTGTTTTACAAAGGAAGGCGGCATCTTTGCACACCGGCTTATCAAAGACTTTATATCTTACCCAGCGGAAGTTATTTTCAATTTTTGTGTATTCCCGATCTGTGCGGCTTTGCCGCGAAACGTCGTAACCTAACTCCTTGGAAATTTTCAACCCGATGTCCAAGACCAGGGGGGCGATGCGCCGGAGGCGCGAGACGGGCATTCGCACCGCCGGACCGGTGACGCTGAGGCTGGCGCTGACCGCGCCCGCATGGTCCCAGACCGGCGCAGCGACGCAGCGGATGTGGGGCTCGTTCTCTTCCATGTCACAGGCGTGGCCCAGCCGCCGGACCCGCTGCAACTGCGCTTGCAATTCGTGAATGCTCCCGACTGTGTTGGGCGTATAGCGCCGGAACTCGATCTGTTCAAGAAGCTTGGTCTGCTCGGCGAGCGGAAGGTATGCCAGTAAGACCTTCCCGACGGCGGTAGAGTGCAACGCAACGGCTCTGCCGATTCCTGAATGAATGCGGAGCGGCTCGGGAGAGTCAAGCTTCTCCACATAAACGGCGGAGAGTCCGTGACGCACCGTCAAGTGGACCGTCTCCCGCGTTTGGCGGTTGATTTCCTGCAGGTAGGGCAAGCCAACCCGGCGGATATCAAGCCGTCCCAACGCTGCCTGGCCAAGGGCAATGCAGGAGATTCCCAATTGGTAGCCCGCTGCGCCGTCATAAGTTAAAAAGTCGGCGCTTTCGAGGTTCACCAGAAAGCGATGCACGGTGCTGATGGGCAGCCCGGAAAGCTTGACCACTTGGGAGGCCGTAAGGCCCGCGTCGGATCTTGCGAATAAGGCAAGCAGTTGCAGCCCACGCTGCAGCGCCGTGATCTGGTAGTTTCTCTTGCCCGTGGTTCTCATGGGATTCCCTCCGTCCGTCAAGCGCAGCCGCCAGCCAGTGAAAACTTAAG
>JBOGJY010000003.1:0-4557 GCA_050745325.1 Terriglobia bacterium | reverse complement strand
TCACCACAACTTTGGGCCGGGCATTCTCCTCCTGCCGCAGCCGCCCCTTAATCAGCAGAGCCGCGTCCGGCTTGAGGACGCTTTGAATCTGCTGCAACGCCTGAGGAAATACGAGCAGCTCAACCGTTCCGCGCAAATCCTCGAGCGTGCCACTGGCCCAAAGATCACCCTTCTTGCTCGGTTTGATGCGCACGGCGGTAAGAATCCCGCCCAGCGTCACTAGGGAGTCGTGCGGTACGTCATCCAATGACAGGCTGTCGATCTGGGTGAGCGAAGCAAGGGCGGAGCGGTACTTTTCGAGTGGGTGGCCGGTGACGTAGAAACCCAACACTTCCTTCTCCGCCGCGAGCTTCTCGCTCTCTGTCCACTCGGGCAAATCGGGCAGGGAAATGCGCTGAACGGGCGCAGCTTCGCCCTGGCCGCCGAAGAGTCCCACCTGGCCGGTAGCCTCCTGCCGCTGCTGTTTCTGCCCCATTTCCATCGCGCGGTCGAGCGCAGCCATCAGTTGTGAGCGGCGCGCGCCAAGGGAATCGAGCGCGCCCGCTTTAATCAGGCTTTCGATCACGCGCTTGTTGAGCAGGCGCAGGTCAACGTTCTCGCAGAACTGAAAGAGGCTGTCGAAACGGCCCAGCCTGCGCCGGGCGGCGATCACCGATTCAATGGCTGCGTCACCGGCATTCTTGATGGCGGTAAGCCCGAAGCGGATGCTTGCGCCCGCAGGCGTAAACGTGCGGTCGCTCGAGTTCACGTCCGGCGGCAGGATGTTGATTTCCATGTCGCGGCATTGGTTCAGGTAGTGCGTCAGCTTGTCCTGGACGCCGATTTCCGCTGTCAGCAGCGCCGCCATGAATTCCACCGGATAGTGAGCCTTCAGCCAGGCGGTTTGAAACGCCACCAGCGCGTAGGCCGCCGAGTGCGACTTGTTGAAGCCGTATCCAGCGAACTGCTCCATCAAGTCAAACAGCTTTTCGGCTTTTTTCTCCGGCACGCGATTCTTCCTGGCGCCCGCCAAAAACTTTTCCCGCTGCGCCACCATCACTTCGTGCTTCTTCTTGCCCATGGCGCGGCGAAGCACGTCGGCCTCGCCCAGGCTGAAGCCCGCTACGGCGTTCGCAATCTGCATCACCTGCTCTTGATAAACGATCACCCCATAGGTTTCAGAAAGGATCGCCTCAAGCTCAGGCAGATCGTAAGTGACTTTCTTTTTGCCCGACTTGCGCGCGATGAAATCATCAATCATGCCGCCCTGAATCGGGCCGGGCCGGTAGAGCGCGTTGAGCGCGGTGAGGTCCGCCAGGCGGTTGGGCTTGACGCGGCGGAGAATATCGGTCATGCCGCGGCTTTCAAACTGGAAGACGCCGCCCGTCAGGCCCTTGCCGAGCAGCTCGTAAGCGGCCTGGTCATCGAGCGGAAGCTGGTCCAGCTCAACTTTGATTCCGTGTTCAGCCTCGATCAGCTTCACCGCGTCGTCGAGAATGGTGAGCGTGGTGAGACCGAGGAAATCCATCTTCAGAAGGCCGATCTTCTCGAGATCGTCCATCGCGTATTGCGTGGTGATTTCGTCTTTGCTGCTCTTGTGCAGCGGCACAATGTCCTGCAGCGGCTCGGGAGAAATCACGACCCCCGCCGCGTGGGTAGAGGCGTGTCGCGCGAGACCTTCGAGGCTCATCGCCACGGTGAGCAGGTCCGCCACGCGCGGGTCGCCTTCCTTCAGTTGCCGCAGCTCGGACGATTGCTTGACGGCTTCTTCAAGCGTGATGTTGAGAACGTTCGGCACCTGCTTGGCGATGCGGTCAACCTCGGCGAAGGGCATATCGAGCGCGCGGCCCGCGTCGCGGATCACGGCCTTTGCGCCCATGGTGCCAAAGGTAATAATCTGGCTCACGTTCTCGCGGCCGTATTTTTCCGTGACGTATTGGATGACCTCGCCCCGGCGCCTCATGCAGAAATCGATATCGATGTCCGGGAAACTGATGCGTTCGGGGTTGAGAAAGCGTTCAAAGAGCAGGTCATACTGGAGCGGGTCGATATCGGTGATGTGAAGCGAGTAGGAGACGAGGCTACCCGCGGCTGAGCCGCGCCCAGGGCCGACCGGAATGCACTTCTCGCGCGAGAAGCGGATGAAGTCCCAGACGATCAGGAAATAGCCCGCAAACTTCATCTGCTTGATCAGCTCAATCTCGCGGTTCAAACGGTCTTCATAAGCTTCGAGCGGATAGCGGAGCTTCCCAGCGGCGCGCACCCGCTCGAGCTGGAGGCGGCGCTGCTCGAACCCCTCGCGCGACATCCGCTCAAAAAAGCTGTCGATGCTTTCTCCTTGCGGCACCTCAAAACGCGGGAAAACGTGCTCCGTTTTTTCCAGGTGCAGGTTGCACCGTTGGGCGATCTCGGCCGTGCGGTGAAGCGCGTCCGAAATCTCGCCGAAGACCTCCATCATTTCTTCGTAGGTTTTGAAATAAAACTGGTCGGTGGAAAACTTCATCCGCTGCTCGTCGCGCAGCGTCTTGCCCGTCTGAATGCACATCAGGACTTCTTGGGCGCGCGCGTCTTCCCGGCGCAGGTAGTGGCAATCGTTCGTGACCACCAGTGGAATGCCGGTTTCGCGCGAGAGGCGGGTGAGGTTGGGATTGATGCGCTGCTCCTCGTGGACGCCCTGATCCTGAATTTCGAGATAGAAATTGCCCTTGCCGAAGATGTCGCGCAGGTCGTAGGCGGACTGGCGGGCGGCGTCATAGCGTTCGGCCATGAGCGCCGACGCCACCTCGCCCTTGAGGCAGGCGGAAAGCCCGATCAGGCCGTCCGAGTGGCGGGCGAGCAGGTCCTTATCAATGCGCGGCTTGTAATAGTAGCCTTCGGTGTAGGCAAGCGAGGCCAGCTTCACCAGGTTGCGGTAGCCGCGCTCGTTCTCGCAGAGAAGAATCAGATGATTGGGACGGTCGGAGCCAGGCGAGCGGTCGAGGTGATTCGTGGGCGCGACGTAAACCTCGCAGCCGATAATCGGCTTCACGCCGCGCTTGATCGCCGCGTCGTAGAACTTGACCGCGCCGAACATATTCCCGTGGTCGGTAAGCGCCACGGCGGACATGCCCAGCTCCGCCGCGCGGTCCATCACCTTGGGAATGTCGCACGCGCCATCCAGCAGGCTGTAATCGGTATGAAGATGAAGATGAACGAAGGGTGAGGTTGGCATTTCTCTTTAATTCTACCAGAAAGGATCAGGAAGGATTTCATGGCCTGAGGGTGGCGCATCCATCGCCGCGGCTGCGATGGGTGTGATCACGGCGGGCGCGCCGGGCCACTCTCTCCCCACTTACAGGGGAGCGGGTAGAAAGGCAGGAGATTCCAGCTCTTTCCTTGTGGGAGAGAGGCGACCGCATGACCGTAGGCGGCGGCACAACGTTTCCCAACCAAGGTGTTTAGGAATCCTCTGGCAAGCGGCCAGGGCCGCCAGATGGCGCGCTGAAGGGCGCCGTTTCTCCGTCGTCCACAAACTCAGCCTGTACGGGACGCGGCAGCAGCCCGCGCTCGAAGCCGCGGTCAAGCAGTAATTGCACGGCGCGGCGGCCCTCCGCTCCATAATCCACGGTCCAGTTGTTTACGTACATGGATACAAACTTATCGGCGGTGAAGTGGTCCAGGCCGCGCGCAAACTGTATCGCATAAGCCAGGGCTTCTTCCCGATGTTCCAGGCTGTAGAGGATGCTCGCGCGCAGCGTTTTCGAAACCTGGCGCATCAGCGCGCCGCCGAGCGAACGCCGGATCACGTTGCCCCCGAGGGGGAGGGGAAGACTCGTTTCCTGATGCCACCACTCGCCAAGATCGATCACCTTGCTGAGACCTTCGGCGCCGTAAGTGAGCTGCCCTTCGTGGATCACTACGCCGGCGTCCACCTCGCCCTTGGCCACCGCGCCGAGGATTCGGTCGAAAGGCGTTACGACCGGCTCAATCTCCGGCTGATAAAGCATCAGCGTCAGGTAAGCGGTGGTCATTTTTCCCGGAACTGCCACTCGCTTGCCCTTCAGGTCTGATGCGTTCATTGAACCGCGGGCGACAATCATCGGGCCGTAGCGGTCGCCGAAACTCGCCCCGCTCGGCAGCAGGATGTACCGCTCCGCAACGTAGGGATAGGCGTGGAAAGAGATGGCCGTAACGTCAAAAACGCCTTTTTCGGCTTTCGTGTTCAGACTTTGGATGTCCTCAAGTGTATGGGTGAATTTCAACGGCCCGGTTGCGATCTTATGGGTGGCCAGCGCATAGAACATGAAGGCGTCGTCTGAGTCCGGGCTGTGCGCCAGGGTCAGCTCGATGGTTTGCTGCGGCACGCTCTCCGCCTTTCGGGTCATAGCTGGCTCCGTCCGTCCATTGACAGGGCTATTCATGGGTTTTTCTGGCCATTTTCTAACCTTTTGGGGGGCGACCGCCTTGTAGCCTTGTAGATTCTCTCTTGAATTTCAAGAGATTTTTATATTCATGCTGCTGCGCCTGAGGTCGAGGGTGAATCGGCCTGGGCCGGGAGACGAAAGACCTTCGAACCGTCGTAGAGCTGATGATGTTTAA
>JBOGJY010000002.1:0-2546 GCA_050745325.1 Terriglobia bacterium | reverse complement strand
GCATTCTCCCGCGCCACTTTGAGCACGCTCGCCCAGTCGAGTTGGACAATGCTCGCCTCCGGATTGCTTTGGGCGATCGTGATTCCAAAAAGGCCGTGGCTTGCGGCAATATCCAGCACCTTCAGCGACCCTTGTCCGGCGCGAGCGGCGAGTTGCTGAGCGATGGGCGTCATCATCGGCGCCATGGCCCGCGCAAACGCAACCCACATCGGGTGCTCCGGCTTCATGGAGCCGCTTTCAGGCACAGCCGTTCCGCCCTTCCGCACCGCAGCCGGAAGACTTCTGCTGGCTTGCCGGAGGTGATCCGACGCGAGAAATTCGTGAACACTACCGAGGTACGCAGGGGAGTTGCGGTTGAGGAAGAAAGCGGAGTCCTCCGACAAGCCGTACCGGCCATCCTGCTTTGTTAGAAATCCGTGGATGGCAAGATAATCCGCCAGGATGCGCACGCCTCGCGGGGAGGCGCCGCAGCGGCGAGCTATATCCGCAGCCGTGACATGGCCGTCGCCGATGGCGGTGAAAAGATCGAGCTCTATAGCAGCTTTCAGAGCGTCGCTTTGCTGATAGGCGCTTAAGGTCTCGAAAATCTTTGCGGGTGAAACACTTGCCTGTTGAGGCTTCATAACGCGTTATCTCCTTGAGGTCAATTTCGACGCAACTTTCATCGGCAAAGCGCAGACACCCGGCGCATTGCAAAGCAGAGTCTCTGGCTAATACCAATTTTCGGTCAAACATAGCATTTAAGCGGGGGCTGGAATTCCTCACGATGTCATTCTGAGCGCAGCGAAGAATCTGCTTTTCTCACACCTTACAAGCAGATCCTTCGCTGCGCTCAGGATGACATCAGCGCAGCATCCCACTAAACGATCCCATGGTTGATGTCAAATTCGTATAAGTGGCACTCTGCCCGGGATTTTCATTTCGCCTTCTCAATTGCCAAACAGCATATACTCAATCGTCCCCTTGAACTAGGAGCCCAATAGGGAGCCAAATTGCGACCCACGCTTTTATGGTTATAAGGGTACGGGAACCTCGTCGAGAATCTCGCGCAGAATGGCGTCTGCCCGCGCGCCTTGCTGAGGGATCGAAGCAAATTGCGAGCTCACCACACAGCGATGCGCGAAGACCGCGACGGCAAGGTTCTTGAAGTCATCGGGGATGCAGTAGGCGCGGCCTTCGAGCAGCGCCATCGCCTGCGCGGCGCGATAAAGCGACATCGATCCGCGCGGGCTTACGCCAAGGCTCAGTTGCTCGTGCTGGCGCGTGCGGCCAACGATCGCAAGCAGGTAGTTCATTAAGTCTTCATCCACCGTCACCCGCCGCGCCGCCTGTTGTACCTCCGCCACTTCCCCGGCGCTGATCACCGGCTCAATCTCTTCGACTGGCTCCGAGAGCGCCGAGTTGCGCAGAATTTCCTTCTCGCTTCCGGCGTCCGGGTAGCCAATCTCGACCCGCATCAGGAAGCGGTCAAGCTGCGACTCTGGAATGGGGAACGTCCCGTGGTGCTCCACCGGGTTCTGCGTGGCGATCACCATAAACGGGTGGGGCAGGGGATGGGCGTGATTGTCGATGGTCACCTGCGGCTCGTTCATGGCTTCAAGCAGCGCGCTTTGCGTTTTGGGGGTGGTGCGGTTGATTTCATCCGCCAGCACAATGTTGGCGAAAACCGGCCCCGGCCGGAATTCAAATTGCTGCGTCTGGGGGTTGAAGACGCTCACGCCGATCACATCCGAGGGCAGCATGTCTGACGTGAATTGGATGCGCTGAAAGCTGCAACTGACGGAGCGGGCGAGCGCGCGGGCGAGCGTGGTTTTGCCCACGCCGGGAACGTCCTCGATCAGCAGGTGGCCGCGCGCGAACAGCGCCACCAGCGCAAGCTGGATGACGTCGTCTTTGCCCCGGATCGCCGCGCCTATTGCCGCCCGCAAGCGGTCGAGCAGGTGGCGGGTGGCAAACGATTCGGGTTCCGCGCCGATTTTGGGGATGGTCGCCATAGCTTGATCTACTCGCCGTTCTCTGGACCGGCCGCGCAAAATCTGATATTTTTTAACTGGCGCCGCCGAGCGTCTCTTGGGGTTGCCAAGACTTCCCAACCAGCAAGCCAGTCGGCCGGGCGATTAACTCAGCGGTAGAGTGCTATCCTCACACGGTAGAAGTCACAGGTTCGAATCCTGTATCGCCCACCATCCACTCGCGTGTTACTCCCAAGCCAAGTATATCGGCAGTTTCACCCGGCTCGTGTAGGAAACGCCGCGCTACAAGAAACCAGCCGTGGCGCACAGGCTGCCCTGCGTTTGAAGTACGAACGCTACCGCGCCAAATACGCCAAAACGTAAATGGACCGAACCGGGAAAGCCCCGTATTTTGGATTTTAGCCCGGTCACGAACGGTGCCCAAACCGGAGAAAACGGCGGTGTTCGACCTCCAAGCGGAGAAAACCTCCGACTCAAGCCGTAATCACCTTTATTTTGTGCAACATGCCTCATTGTACCGGATCAATCCGGCTATCCCCTTCATATTCAGTCAATTGCATCGATTTTACCAAC
>JBOGJY010000001.1:0-4694 GCA_050745325.1 Terriglobia bacterium | reverse complement strand
CCGCTCGAGGGCGCGGTAAAGAAGCCCGTGCCGCAGCCCTTGCTGCGGGTGGAGAAATTGCGCGCACATGGTTGGCGTGAGCGTGAGTGAAATTAAGAGCGAGAGCGCCACCGCAATGCTGAGCGTGACGGCGAATTCGCGGAAAAGACGGCCTACAATGCCGCCCATCAGTAAGATGGGAAGGAAGACGGCGATAAGCGACGCGCTCATCGAAACCACCGTAAAGCCGATCTCCCGCGCCCCCAGCAGGGCGGCGTGGAAAGAGTCGAGGCCGCCTTCGAGGTAGCGGGTGATGTTTTCGATCACCACGATCGCGTCGTCCACCACAAAGCCCGTCGAGATGGTGAGCGCCATTAAAGAGAGGTTGTCGATGCTGTAATGCAGCATGTACATGACGCCAAACGTGCCGATCAGAGAAAGCGGCACGGCGATGCTCGGAATAATGGTGGACCAGACGTCGCGAAGGAAAAGGAAGACCACCATCACAACCAGCACTACGGCGATGAAGAGCGTGATCTCAACGTCGTGAACAGAAGCGCGGATGGTCTGAGTGCGGTCGAGCGTGACTTCGAGGTCAATCGCCGGGGAGATGGAGGCGTGGAGCTCGGGCAGAATGGCGCGGACGTTATCGACGGTTTGAATGATATTTGCGCCTGGTTGCCGGAAGAGGACCAGCAGAATCGCCCGTTTTCCGTTGGCCGAACCTCCGGTGTGAACGTCGGCAACGGAATCGATCACGTTCGCAACGTCAGAAAGCCGGACGGGCGCGCCGTTGTGATAGCCCACGATGAGCGGCTTGTACTGTTTTGCTTTGAGGAGTTGGTCGGTCGCTGAGAGGATGTACGAAACGTTGGGTCCTGCCAAGCTGCCCTTGGGCCGGAAAACGTTCACCGCGGTGAGAGCAGAGCGCAGTTGCTCGAGTCCGAGTCCGTAATGATCGAGAACGCGCGGGTTTGCCTCGACGCGCACAGCCGGGCTCGAGCTGCCGCCAACAAACACCTGGCCAATGCCTTCCACCTGGGAAATCCGTTGCGCCAGGACGGAATCCGCCGCGTCGTAAAGAGAACCGAGCGAAAGGCTATCTGACGTAAGCGCGAGAATCATGATAGGCGCATCGGCCGGGTTAATCTTGCGGTACTCGGGGTTGCTCGGGAGATTCGCAGGCAACTGGCTGCGCGCGGCGTTAATCGCGGCTTGCACGTCGCGCGCGGCGGCGTCGATGTTCCGGCTGAGATCAAATTGAAGAACGATGGACGTTGAGCCGAGCGAGCTTGTGGAAGTCATCTCGGTAAGGCCGGAGATGTGGCCGAATTGCCGTTCGAGCGGAGTGGCCACCGAGGAGGCCATGGTCGCAGGGCTCGCGCCTGGCAGAGAGGCGCCGACTGAAATCGTGGGGAAATCAACTTGCGGAATAGGCGCGACCGGAAGCAGGCGGTAACCCGCGATTCCGCCGAGGAGCAGAGCACAGGCTAAAAGCGACGCGCCGATGGGACGGCGAATGAATGCTTCGGAGATGTTCATGCTGCAAGCTCAGCGGCGGCCCGAAGCCGCCGAAGCGGCCGGTTAAGCCGGGAACCAGCGGCCAAACAGGCAAGAGGCCGCGCGTCCTATACAGGCTCTTCCGCGGCTGAAGAGCGCACGATTGCACGGCGCGAACGGGAGCGCCGGAGCCGCGCGGCAATCCGGTCGAAGAAGAGATAGACCACCGGCGTTGTAAACAGCGTCAAGGCCTGGCTGAGAATTAGCCCGCCCACAATGGTGATTCCAAGCGGGCGGCGCAGCTCGGCGCCCGTGCCCGTCGCCAAGGCGAGGGGCAGCCCGCCCAGCATCGCCGCCATGGTGGTCATCAAGATGGGCCGGAAGCGCAGCAGGCAAGCCTCATAGATCGCGTCAAGCGGCGCTTTGTGTTCCTCGCGCTCCGCCTGCAAGGCGAAGTCGATCATCATGATAGCGTTTTTCTGCACGATCCCGATGAGCAAAATGATACCAATGAGAGCGATCACGCTGAATTCCGTGTGAAACAGCAGCAGGGCGAGCAGCGCCCCGACGCCCGCCGAAGGCAGCGTGGAAAGGATCGTGAGCGGGTGGATGTAGCTCTCGTAAAGTACACCGAGCACGATGTAAACCGTGATCAGAGCGGCAAGAATGAGCAGCGGTTCGTTGGCGAGTGACGCCTGAAAGGCGGCGGCGGCGCCTTGGAAGCTGGCCTCGATGGAGCCTGGCATGCCAATCTCGTCCTTGGCCTGATTGATCGCGTCGACGGCCTGGCTGAGAGACGCCCCCGGCGCGAGGTTGAACGACAGCGTGACAGCCGCGAATTGCCCCTGATGGTTTATGGCGAGTGTGGTGGTCGAAGGCTCGAAGCGCGCGATCGCGCTCAGCGGGACTTCGGCGCCGCTGCCCGATTGGACGAAGATTGTTTTCAGATCATCCGGGTTTTGCCGGAAAGTTGGAGCCACCTCGAGCACCACGTGATACTGGTTCAATTGGGTGAAGATGGTGGAAACCTGGCGCTGCCCGAAGGCGTCGTATAGCGTCGCGTCGATGGCTGAAGGCGTGACGCCCAGGCGGCTGGCCGTATCGCGGTCAATATCAAGTGTTTCCTCAAGGCCGTGGTTCTGCTGGTCCGACGCCACGTCGCGGAGAGCTGGCAAAGTGGAAAGTTTCGCGGCCAGGCGTGGGGCCCACGTGTTCAATTCATCGGCGCTTGCGTCCGACAGGCTGTACTGGAACTCGGTGCGGCTAACCCGGTCATTGATCGTTAGGTCCTGCACCGGCTGCATATAGAGCATAATGCCCTGGACCTTTGCCAACTGCGGCTGCAAGCGCCGGATGATTTCAGAAGCGGTGGCATGGCGCTGTTCCACCGGCTTCAGCGTGATCTGAATGCGGCCGCTGTTGAGCGTCATGTTGTCGCCATCCACGCCAATAAAGGAGGCCACGCGGGCGACGGCCGGGTCTTTTAGAATCACGTCAACTAGTTGCTGCTGTTTCTGCCCCATGGCGGGGAACGAAATGGTTTCAGCCGCTTCGGAGGTCCCCTGGATCACGCCCGTATCTTCAACCGGAAAGAAGCCCTTCGGCACGATGACGTAAAGATAGATCGTGGCGGCCAAGGTGCCAGCGGTAATCAGCAGGATGGCCGTCTGATGGCGCAGCACCCAGCGGAGAGCGGCGCCGTAAGCGGAGATCATGCTCTCAAAGACGCTTTCCGACCAGCGGTAGAACCGCCCCTGCTCAGATGTGGGCCGGTAGCGCAGCAGCCGCGCGCACAGCATCGGCGTAAGCGTGAGCGAGACGACAGCGGAGATCATGATGGTCACCGCCAGCGTAAGCGCAAACTCGCGGAACAGCCGGCCCACGATGTCGCCCATGAAGAGCAGCGGGATGAGCACGGCGATCAACGAGACGGTGAGCGAAAGAATGGTAAAACCAATTTGTTTCGACCCTTTCAGGGCGGCTTCGAGCGGGGTGTCTCCCTGCTCGACAAAACGCGAGATATTCTCGATCATCACGATGGCGTCGTCCACCACGAACCCGGTCGAGATGGTCAGGGCCATCAGCGAGAGATTGTCGAGGCTGAACCCGAGCAGGTACATCACGCCAAACGTCCCCACCAGAGCCAACGGCACGGTGATGCTTGGGATTACGGTGCCCGCCAGGGTGCGGAGAAAAAGAAAGATGACCAGGATCACCAGCAGCACCGTCAGCGTCAGCTCGAATTTCACGTCCTGCACCGAGGCGCGAATGGTCGTCGTCCGGTCGGTGACGACCTGCGCTTGCACGGAGGAGGGCAGCGCGTCTTCGAGGCGCGGAAGCAGGCTCTTGATGTGGTCCACCACGCTGATGATGTTGAAGCCCGGCTGCCGCTGGATATTCATAATCACGGCGGGAGTCCTGCCTACCCAAGCGGCTTGCTGGGTGTTTTCAGCGCCGCTCACCACACTGGCCACGTCCGTCAGGCGCACGGGTGAGCCATTCCGGTAGGCAATCACAATCGGGCGGTAGTCCGGGGCGGTCAGCAACTGGTCGTTATCGTTGATGGTGTAGGAGAGTTGCGGCCCTTCGAGCGTTCCCTTGGCCTGGTCCACGTTGGCGGCCGCAAGCGCGGTCCGCACATCTTCAAGGCTCAGGCCGTAACTCGCAAGCGCCGCCGGGTTCACCAGAATACGGACGGCGGGCCGCTGGCCGCCGCTGATACTCACCAGTCCCACGCCCAACACCTGCGAAATCTTTTGCGCGAGATCGCTATCCGCGAGGTCTTCAACTTTGTAGAGCGGGAGGGCGTTCGAAGTCAAAGCCAGCGTCAGGATGGGCGCGTCCGCCGGGTTGACCTTGCTGTAAACGGGCGGATTGGGCAGGTCGGGCGGGAGATAGGTGCTTGCGGCGTTGATCGCCGCCTGCACTTCCTGCTCGGCCACGTCAATATCCTGATCCAGGGTGAACTCAAGCGTAAGCTCTGAGGCGCCAAAGGAGCTGGTGGAGGTCATCTCCTTCAAGCCGGGCACTTCGCCGAATTGCCGCTCGAGCGGCGCCGTGACCAGGGCGGTCATCACGTCGGGGCTTGCGCCCGGATAGAACGTGAGCACGCGGATGGTGGGATACTGCACCTCCGGCAGCGCCGAAACCGAAAGTTGCGTATAAGCCACGATGCCGGCGAGCAGAATCGCCACCATCAGCAGCGACGTGGCAAT